>BDTL01000001.1 GCA_002898115.1 bacterium BMS3Bbin02
GACCCGAAGGAGTTCTTCTCGCTCGTCGACCCGTGGCAGATCGCTCGGGACCCATCGGATTCTTCGGTTGAGGAGTACCGGAACCCGGCATTCAACCGGACCGCGGCGAACCCGAATGCGGCTCGCCCGATGGCGCCGTATTACCTGCTGTTGCAGCTCCCGGGCGAGGACAAGTTGTCGTTTATCTTGATGCAGCCGTTCACCCCGGCCGAGCGTCCGAACATGGTGTCGTTCCTGGTCGCAAAGTCCGACCCGGGCGAATACGGTGATCTGATCATCTATACGCTGCCTGCGGATTCGTCATCGAACGGTCCCGGCCAGGTCGGCGACTTTATTAACCAGAACACCGACATCTCTGCTCAGTTCACGCTGTGGGGCCAGACCGGGTCGCGGGTTGTGAAGGGCGCGATGCAGGTCGTGCCGATTGACGAGTCGCTGCTGTATGTCCAACCGATATTCTTGCGCGCCGATTCACCGTCCGGCACAACCCCCGGCGGTGACGCCGGCGGTATCCCGGAGTTCAAGCAGATCGTTGTGTCCTTTGATGGCGAGATCGTGATGCGTGAGTCCCTCGATGCGGCGCTGAATGTCATCTTCGGCGACATCGGTGCGACGGTCGAACCGGGTGAAACTCCACCACCGACAACGACGCCGGGTGAAACTTCACCACCGGGTGAAATGCCCGAGGTTGCGGATTTGCTCAAGCAGGCGCAGAAGGCGTTTGATGATGCCAACGTTGCGCTGCGAGACGGTGACCTCGCCGGGTACGAGGAGTTTGTGCAGCTCGCGCAAGACCTCGTCACCCAGGCGGCAGAGCTGTTCAACGGCAGCTAACTCTCGGCTCGTCTCATCGCTGGTGTCTTCTCTCCTCTCAGGAAGTACGTGACAACTTTGGCTGAACGTCCTGGCACGCCATCTCCCAGAATCACGAGGGTGCGACGTGGGTAGTGGGGGTTCGTTCAAGGCGTATCCCCCCGGTCTCGGTCATGTTCTCCTGCCTGCAGCACCTCGCAAGGCCGCCCTCGATGGCTCATCTTTGTATACGCCTGCTCGGCGTCGAGGCGTCATGTTGCACAGAGCTTCGAGAGTGCTGCTGCGCACTGTCGGCACAGCATGGTTGCCGTCGGTTCCCGGAGAGGAGATGCCGTTGCCACCGGACGATTGGAGTGCTCTCCTCGCCTCGCTGGTAGCCGGTGGAATTCCAGTCGATTCGGTGGCCATCCATGGGCGGACTCAGGTTCATCGTGAGAGCTTCTCCCTGGTCACGATAGGGCGCGAGGGTGTCACGGCATTCGTGCGTGTTGCTGATCGTGCGGCCTTGGATGCCGAGAGTCGTAGCATTGCAATGCTGGAGAAGTTCTGTCCGGCGTCGTTTGTCTACCCTCGGACCCTTCTCCGAGGTTCGGCCGGGGCAGTGGAGTACGCCGCGTATTCGCCGGTCTTAACCGGGTTTCACAGCCCGCCGCACAGTCCGAAGATCGGCCCGGTCGTGGCGGACATCCAGGGTGCTCTCGCAAACCTTCCGAAGCCCGCCGGAACTCCCCCTCATTGGGTTCCGATACACGGCGACTTCACCCCGTGGAACCTGCGCGAGCATCGAGGAGAGCTGGTGTTGATCGACTGGGAGTCCTGTGGCTGGGGTCCACCGCATGCGGATGAAGTGCTGTACATCGCGACCGCGAGAGTCCTCGGTCTTCGGGTTCCGGACGGTGTCAGGACCGATGAGGCGGCGGAGTTCTGGCGCGATCGTGTGGGAGGGAGCTTGCGGGGTCGTGACGACCGTCTCCAGAAGGCTGTGGCGAAGGAGTTGTCGATCACCGATACCTAGGCACCCACCCTCTCTCCTTGTTCCGGCGTCCAATCGTGCACCATGGCGCACGATTGGACGCCAAAGTCAGCAAAATGGATCGCCCCTCTCCCGTGTGTGCGGAGAGGGGCGATTGTTGCATGCGGTCCCGGCCCTGTGGGTGGGGACGGGACCGCATGGTTGGGGATCGGCTGCCGGTTGGTTGGGAGGTGGCTAGCTGATCCGGATGGATGCGGTTGGCAGGTCGTCGATGTTGAGACCCAGGTCGTAGAGGACATGGTCCGCAGCGTCCGCCGGTGCCATGCCGACGAGTGGTTTGAGCACGAACGGGGTCGGGGCGTCGTCCGGGTACGGCTCGACCGAGATCACGATCGGCACCTCCCGCAGGTCTGTCGGGAACGTCACGCCGTCCGGTGCGTTGAGCAGGAAGTCCTCGCCGGGGAACGGTGGTGTTCCGTCGGGGCCACCGAACGGTTCGCCGCTGTCGGCTCCGGCTGCGCTCAGGAACGTACCGGTCGACACCGGTACACCGTCGATGACGGCCCAGCCTTCGTACACCCAGCCTGCCGGCAGGGTCGGGAGGGTGAGCGATTCCGATGGACCGGATGGGTCGAGGAACCAGACGCCCGAGAACTCGTCGGTGTCGTTGCCGTTCGATGGTGTGGCAAGGATGAACTGTCCCGCAGCGTCGGAGAAGTCCGTGCCCAGGGCGGCCGGGTGTGCAATGGTGAGCTCGGATTCGCCGTCAGCGTTCACGTCGCCGGCGAGGAACTTGGTGTCCGACGGGGTCGTGTCGTTGTCGCCCGCGGGTTCGATCGTCACAATGATCGCGGTGGCTGCGGCAAGGTCCTCCTCGATGTGGAACGCTTCGATTTCTTCGCCGTCTGGGCCGACGGTTTTGCCGTCAACAACGTTGAACTTGCCGGTGGTGACGGGAGCGCCATCGATGATCGCCCAGCCCTCGTAGTAGACGCCACCTTCAAGGGTTGGGAAGTTGGAGACGTCGAAGTAGAGACCGGGGCCGCTGGCCATCTCGTCGTCCATCTCTTCATCGTCCATGGCCTCCTCGTCGTCGGCCATCTCTTCGTCGTCCATGGCCTCTTCGTCGTCGGCCATCTCTTCGTCTTCCATGGCTTCGTCCGAGGCCTCGTCTACCGTCGCCTCCTCGGTCGTGTCGCCACCGGCTGCGGCGTCGACAGTGG
>BDTL01000002.1 GCA_002898115.1 bacterium BMS3Bbin02
CAATGGACCCGGCGACGCGAACGGCGTTTCGATCCCAGCATTGAGCGTTGTCATGCCGGCGTACAACGCTGAGGCATTCATTGACGAGGCAATCGAGAGCATTCTCGGTCAGACCTTCACCGATCTGGAACTCGTTGTCGTTGACGACGCTTCCACGGATCGGACCTGGAGCATCATCACCAAGCACGCCGCCGATGACCCTCGTATCCGGACATTTCGTAACAAGACCAACCTGGGTGCAGCCGCGTCGATAAACCAGGGAGTCAACCTGGCAACGGCGCCCCTCATTGGCCGAATGGATGCTGACGATTTCTCCGAGCCGACCCGGTTCGAAAAGCAGGTCAACGAGTTGAGGGCGAACCCGCACTATGCCGTGGTTGGAACGTTTGCCTCACATACCAACGAGCACGGCAAGATCATCGGTTTTTCAGCTACCGGTCCCAGGTCGGAGGCCGACTTCAACGCCCTACGCGAGGCGGGCAAGGCCACTTTGGTCTTTGGTGGTACCGCATTGTTCACGAAAGAGCTCTTTGAACGAGTCGGGGGGTTCGATCCAAGTCTTCGAACGGCCGAGGATCTTGAGCTCTTTGATCGAATGGCGGACCACGGCCCGATCGTGACGATTGCCGAACCCTTGCTCCACTACCGGCTGCACCCGGGTTCCACCGTCGGGAAGACGTTCTTTGAGGGTCGCCAGATCCATAGGTTTGTCCAGGCACGCCGTCAAGCGCAGATCAAAGGGAAGGAGTTAACGGATCTGGAAGAATTCAAGGAATGGGAGCGAGGGCGCCCCATCTGGGTCCGTATCGGTATCCGACTTGGAGACAGTGCGCAGTACCACTATCGAAAAGCCGGGATGGCGTACGGCCAGGGGGATAAGGCGGGATTCGTGTGGAACCTCTTGAGAGCTTTTGTTGCCAATCCAGTGTGGGTAGTGCGCCGTCTCTGGCACCAGCGTCTATCACGCACGGCACGCTCTGAGGGCCGCATTGGTTAACCGGGATCCGTCGGTTTCTTCACGGTCCGCTTCGGTCGATTGCAGTGGACGAAGGGAACTACCTCACCAGGGGACCGTCCATTGGACCCAGGGAACCGTCCGTTGGACGAAAAAGAGGTGGGGTCCCGTGTTCGGGACCCCACCTCTTGTCTCATCAACGTGATCTGTGTTTCTCGTTTTCCCGGTCCGCCGGAATAAGACCCTCTACAGGTCGCCTGCCCGGTTGAGGAATGCAGCCATCTGGCCACGAGTCACTGAATCGTTCGGACAGAAGTTGTCGTTTGTCGGCGGGTTACAGCCCTTGGTGATCCCGGCCGCAGCCAACTTTGCAATATCTGTCTCAAACACGGAGCCGTCGTCGTCGGTGAAGGTATTGCCACCACCATCGTCGGTGAGACTCAGAGCCCGGACCAGGAACGCAGCCATCTGGCCACGAGTCACTGAATCGTTCGGACAGAAGTTGTCGTTTGTCGGCGGGTTACAGCCCTTGGTGATCCCGGCCGCAGCCAACTTCGCGATATCAGCTTCGAAGATCGAGTTGTCGTCGTCGGTGAACGTGTTGCCGCCACCGTCGTCGGTGAGACCCAGGAACCGGACCAGGAATGCGGCCATGGCGCCGCGAGTTACCGGATCATCGGGACAGAACTCATCGTTCGCCGGGGGGTTACAGCCCTTGGTGATCCCCGCTTCGGCCAACCACAAGATATTCCCGACAAACTGGCTGTTGCCGATATCACCCAACACGGTGAAATTCACCTCGGTGGAATCAGATCCGATATCGTCAGTCGCCGTCACTGTCACCGTGTGGAGGCCACCGAGTGATGGTGTGAAGTTAAGTGATGCGCCCGATCCGGTGGCGACTTCCGCTCCGAAACGCTCCACCGACCAGGCATAGGTCACGATGCCCGCACCACCTGATACGGCCGAGTTAAACGTTGCGGTGACGCCGGGGGCCCCGAACGACGGGCCATCAACAGACACACTGATCGGACTTGCAGCGATGTCGATCGAGACGGTTACCACTCCGGAGAGATTCCCGCCAGGGTCTTGTGCCTGGTATGTGAACGAATCAGAGAACGTCGCAGAACCGTCATGGGTGTAGGTGAACGAGCCATTGGCGTTGAGTGTCAGCGTTCCGTTCGACACGTCGCTAACCAGCACCGCGGTCAATGCCAGACCCTCAGGATCCGAATCGTTCCCCAATACGCCCGGCGCTGTGGTAGTCAGCAGGCCCCCGTTTGTGACCCCGTAGGGTCCATCAGCGACCGCTGTCGGATCATCATCGAGCGGATTTATCGTGAGCGACACAGTCGCTACCGAACCCTGGACCGAACCCTGTACAGGCCGGTAGGTGAACGAATCAGAGAGTGTCTCGGAACCGTCATGGGTGTAGCCAAATGAGCCATCCGCATTGAGTGTCAGCGTTCCGTTCGACACATCGCCAACTAATACGGCGGTGACGGTTCCCACAGATGCGGTGAGCGTCTCGTCGTTGCTCAGAACACCCGCGGCTGCGATGTTGACTGTGGCCCCTTCATCGACCGAATAGCCGTCGGCGGCACCGATAAGCGCGGGTTGCCAATCGGACTCAACGTGGGTTGCCGGTGAGGTTGCACTACCGATCTGTGTTGCCGCGCCGCTGCCGTCAGAAGCGGTAACGAAGGTCTTGTCACCACCGGTGTCGCCACGTCGGAAGGCGATCTGAGTGCCGTCCGGTGACCACGCCGGCTCCCGATCATTGTCGGTGCCGGTGTTGCCGGGCCCGGTAATTTGTTGGGTGGCGAATGTTGTCGAGTTAACAGTCCAAATGTTCGAGTCGGATCCAGACAGTTGGAAGGCCACTGTCGTGCCGTCCGGCGACCAGGACGGACGTGATGCGTGGTTGCCGAACGATCCACCGGTGGTGAGATTTACTTCTCCGGAGCCATCCACAGAGGAGAATCGGTAGACATCCGAGTTGCCGTTGCGAGTTGTCGTAAATGCGATGATGTTCGCCGTTGGAGACCACGCCGGGTATCGGTCGCTGTACGTAGGTGTTGTTCCCCCTGCGCTGAGCTGTGTCCCGGCCGGTGAGGAGCCATCCGCAGGGGCCTTGAAGATCTGGGCGTATGTGCCACCGATGGTGTAGGTGTCGCCGATATTCCATTGGTTATCGGTACCGCCGGCGAGTGCGGCACTCAGGGTGATCTGGTTTACGGAGTCGATTGTTAACACTGTTCCGGTGGAACCGTCGGCGACGTTTGTCACCGTCATCCCGACAACTACTCCTTCGGCGACGAAGTCGGCGACACCGTCCGTGAGTACCAACCCGGTGACATCTTCTGCAGTCGCGGTTCCAGCGCTGGGCTGCCAACTGATTCCGCGGTTGTATGCGATCGTTGTCCCGTCGGGGGACCAGGACGGTTCACCGTCGGTACTTCCGCTGCTGACCTGCGTCCATGTACCCGAATCTGATAGAGATGGCCCGCTCGGATCGAAATCCGCGATCCAGATCCTCGCGACACCCGACTGATCGCGTGAGAACGCGATCTGTGTGCCATCGGGGCTGAACACGGGGTCCGCCTCGGAGCTAACGGGGGAGTTCGTGAGGTTTGTCGGTGCGGCGCTGCCATCAGACGGCATTGCATACAGTTCGAACCCGTCCATGAACACAATCCAGCCATTGCCACCTGGATATGCGGCTTGGGCTTGCTGGGTTGCCATCAACGAAATGGATCCGAGCACCAATACAAACGCCAACAGCGTTATCAAGGAGCGCCGGCTCCTCTCAGCAACAACATTCATGACTGAAACCTCTCGACTTCCGGATTGATCGTCTCTATCTGCCAACTATATGTACAACTCATGGGGATGTACTACTCATATGGAATTCGTTGTAAAATCTTACGCATCGGCCCCAGCATATCATCGGCCCCGATCTGTCGTTTTGAGATCTCCTCACGACGCTGCCGGGAACGTCCGCACGCTAGGTCTGAACCCGGAGCCTCATGGTGACACGATGGCGTCTGCTCGGTTGAGGAACGCGGCCATCTGGCCACGAGTTACCGAATCGTTCGGACAAAATCTGTCGTTTGTTGGAGGGTTGCAGCCCAAAGTGATCCCGGCTGCGGCCAACTTTGCGATATCGGCCTCGAACACCGAGCCGTCGTCGTCGGTGAACGTATTACCGCCACCATCATCGGTGAGGCCCAGGGCCCGGACCAGGAACGCGGCCATGGCGCCACGGGTCACCGGATCATCCGGGCAGAACTTGTCGTTTGTTGGAGGGTTGCAGCCCTTGGTGATCCCGGCTGTAGCGAGCTTTGCGATGTCCGCCTCGAAGATCGAGCTGTTGTCGTCGGTGAACGTATTACCGCCACCGTCGTCGGTGAGGCCGAGGAATCGCACCAGGAATGCAGCCATGGCGCCGCGAGTGACCGGATCATCGGGGCAGAACTTGTCGTTCGCCGGGGGGTTACAGCCCTTGGTTATCCCCGTTTCGGCCAACCACAGAATGCTGCCGGCGAACTGGCTCTCTCCGATGTCGCCCAACGCCGTGATATCGATCTCGGCAGAGTCGGACCCGGTGTTGTCGCTGGCTGTCACCGTCACTGCATAGCGCCCACCAAAGGATGGTGTGAAATCGATTGATGCACCGGAACCGGTGGCGACTGTCACCCCGAAACGCTTCACGCTCCACGCATACGTTACGGTGCCCGCACCGCCGGACGTGGCCGAGCTAAACGACGCGAGAACACCAGGGGCTGCGAACGACGGACCATCAACAGTGACACTGATCGGATCCGGGGCGACCGCGATATCGATCGAGACGGTCGCTACCCCGGAGAGGTTTCCGCCCGGGTCTTGCGCCTGGTATGTGAACGAGTCAGAAAGCGTCGCCGAGCCGTCATGGGTGTAGGTGAACGAGCCATCCGCGTTGAGTGTGAGTGACCCGTTGGAGGCGTCGCTCACCAGCACGGCCGTCAACGTCAGACCCTCAGGGTCCGAGTCGTTCGCCAACACGCCGGGGGCGCCGACCGCCAGCGCTGCGCCGTTGTCGACATCGTACGGGCCTTCACCGGTGGCAGTCGGATCATCATCGACCGGGTTTACCGTTATCGATACCGTTGTCACCGTACCCTGGGTCACCGTGCCTGACTGGTCGGTCTGGATTGGGCGATACGTGAACGAGTCGGTCAATGTTTCGGAACCATCATGGGTGTAGGTGAATGACCCGTCGGGGTTGAGCGTCAGCGTCCCGTTCGAGACGTCGCTGACCAATACCGCAGACATCGGTCCGAGCTCGTTCGTGGTCCAGGTTGTTGCACCCGGGATTGCTCCGACACCGCGGACGTCATTCTTCAGCACACCGGACCCGGTGACGGCAAGCGTGCCCCCCTCGGCCACCGCAAACCCGGAGTCCGGTTTCCCTTCGGCCGAACCCACTCGTATCACCCAGAAAACCTCGTCCTTGCGGATCGAACGACGGATAAAGTTGTTGTCGGCTGCTGGACGAACCTGGCTCACATGAGCCTCGATGGCCTGGGACTTGGGGTTGTTGGGGAGATACGTGTTCTGCATTGACGCCGGGACGACAATGGCTTGGCGTTGGTCCCACACCAACTCGCCGCCGGAATCACATTCGGGCCAGCCTTCGGTACATTCTT
>BDTL01000003.1 GCA_002898115.1 bacterium BMS3Bbin02
GGCGATGCAGTTCCGATACTCCCCAGCCGCCCACTCAGCAAGGTCGGGGTGACTCACGAAGGCGATCGAGAACTGGGACTTGGTTGCGTCCTCCCAGATCTTGAGAAACATCGCCCACGCCATCCGGCCGACGTTCGAGCTCAGCTTCTCCGGCGGCGTCCACAGCTCGGTAGGTTCGACTTCGACCTCGCTCATCGCTTCCTCTTCGCTGCAGCCGCGCGCTTCGCCACAGCGACCTTGGACGCTTGCGCGCGCTTGGCCTGTTCCGCTCTGGTGATCGCCTCACCACCTCTCGTGTGGATGGGTTTCTTGGCTCTCGTGACCTTTGCCGTGGCTCTCTTCTTCGCCGCGGCGACCTTCGCTGCTTGAGCAGCCTTGGCCTTGGCTGCTCTGTTCCCACCTTGTGGGTTAGGCATCTTGGATTCTCCTCTTTGCTTCTGCCATCACGCTGCGACACTCGTCGCGAAACACGCGCTGGGTATTCTTGACATCGCGCGGCAAGATCGGCCGCTTCGCCGTCCGCTTCCGGAAGCGAAGGAACGCGGCGTTCAGTCCGCTGAAAAAGGCATCACGGGCTGAAGCTTTTGCGAACACAGTCTCGTAGGCGGCTTCGACCTGCTCAAGCACTGCCCGGCCCGCCGACGATATTCTGCGGTCGCTCAGAGTTGTTCCACTCATCTCGCTTCTGCTCCAGGGCTATGGACAAGGGAGCGAGGTTCGGCTCACCGCCCATGCCTTGCATGGTAACCCAATCGGAAAGCGCCTTGGTGCGGTGCGCGAACTCTTCCGGAAACTCATCGGCCAGATCAAGCAACGTTTTGAGCAGCTTGTAGGCCCCGGTCGTCAGACGCCACAGCGTATTGTAGGAGTTGCGCGTCGTGAACTTCTCGATGGCGCCGAGCCGAACCATCTGACTTGTCCATGCCAAGGTCTTGTAGTTGTCTTTGCCGGTATAGGCGGACAGCTCGGCCAGGCTCATCGTGCCGAAGAAGTTGTCGAGCAGTCGCAAGGCTTCGTCGGCCCCTCCAATTCCAAGGTGAGCGGTGAACTGCGCCTCGACATGGAACGGCTGGCGAACCTCTCGTTTCGCGAACTGCGAGCTCGAGAACTGGTCGTAGAGCAAGCCCTCCCAGGTTCTCTCGAGGAACCTCGCTGCCCACTTGATCCACACTGGACGGAGATCGCAGACTCGAAGATCATCGTCGGGATGACTGAACATCAAGTTGGCCCCGGCGACAGCGAGCCGCAGCAGGGAAAACAGCTTCTCGGCGCCGGTAAAAAGAGGGATCTCGTCGGCGTAGAAGTTGCCCCACTCCTGAACTTGTTGACGAGCTTCCTTGAGAGCGTCCGGTCGAATCCTCACGTCATCTGGACTCTGAGACCAAGCCCGGAGGATCGTTGCCTGCTCGAGATCAGCTGTCCATTTGTGGTCGACGGACACACCCTCGTCCGAAGGTTCTCCATCGACTACGAGCCCGAAGTCAAGCCGTCGGAGAGCCTCCGGCTTTCCGTAGAGATCGAGAAGGTGTTGGCAGGGGAACTTCCGACTGTCCCGCCGGCCGTCGAGCCAGTTGGAGATCGTGCCGAACCGGACAGCAGCGGGTAGCTGCCGCGCACCGTAGATCTTGATCCCTCCGACGTGACCCAGATCGCGCGCCGACTGCAGGTGCAGCATCGGGTGATCCTGCTTCTCCTCGACCATGATGTGGAACTCGTCGAGCCACAGCATCCCTCGGTGCGCGCGCGGGAAGAGCCCGGGCTTGAGCCTGGTTCGATCCCCGGTGCTGATCGCTCCCATCGTCAGCCCGGCACGACTGACGTTCTCCATGCAAGTATGCGACTTGCCGAGGCCGTGGTAGTCGAGCAAGTTGCTCACCGTCATCGACTTGCCCGAGCTCGTATCCCCGATGATCGCGACGTCGAGCCAGCCTCTCTTCCGATGGCCGTCCACGTTGATCCAGAGCGCCGAGTGCGGGAGAAGCTCTGCCGCGATATGTAGATCGGTGCGGCCGAAGATGTGTGTCACGTGCTGTGCTAGGTCTTCTGCGCGCCGGTGGATCCCTGCCTCGATGCGCTCCAGATCATCGCTCTTCCACGGACAAATCTCGTGCAGCCGTGCGGCGAACTTCGTCAGGTCCACCTCTTGGCTCTCGCGCATCTCCAGCTTGCTAGCGTTGATAACCACGTGCTTTTTGTGGTGGTGCACCGAGCCGTGCACTTCGATGCGTCCGGAGAGCGCGGGCGACACCTCGGAGATGATGACGAGCTCGCGATCGCTCACTTCGTCGCGATCGTCCTGGACCGCAACCCACGTGCTTCCGGTCTTGTATTCGATCGGTTTGATCCGGCAGTAGGAGCAGCTGGACGGCTTGCCGATCAAGTCCTTCTGGTAGACCCTCTCGGGATCACGCGAGAGCAGCGCAGCTACTGTTTCGTCGGGATACTCAACATGGTCGATCACGCGGCCGGGGAACTTCTCGGGCGCCTGGCACCGCTGGCAGAAGGTCTCGCCTCCCATGTTGCAGTCGATCTGGCTGCGCACGGGGATGGTGACCCCTTCCTCTTCCAGGGTCTGCACGACAGCTTCGAAGCTCACTCGCTTGCCGGCGTTCTTGTAGACCCCGTTGAAGTCTGTCGCGACAGGCTTTGGCTCGCCGGCTTTCTTGATCTCGGCGAGCGTCCAGCTCGGCACCTCGCTCCAGTCGCTCCCGCCGGCGTCGACCCAATCGCGGAAGTCCCCGCCCCAGTTGGAGGCTGGGTCTACTGGGATCGCGCGGATCTGGACCTTGCAACCAAGCATCTCCAGGCTCTTGGCTGTCGCGAGCATCGCGGCCTGGCGCAGCTTCATCTCGGCGCGTTTCTTGTCGCTCGGCGCGCGGAACTCTCCCGGTCCTTGGAAGGTGTCGTTGTCGTAGCAGATGTCGACGCGCCGGTTCTTGATCCACTCCGGGAGGTCGCCGGGAGGGATCGACTTGACGCCGCCGGTCCAGGTGTAGGCGTAGATTTTCTGCTTGTGCCAGTGCAGCCGCGCCCACGCCGTCAGCGTGTCCCACTCGCCCTCGAGCAAGACGATCGCAGCATCGGAGGGCGGCTTGAAGATCGGCCACAGTCCCTGCGTGGACCCTCTCCCGGAAGACCAGAGCCATCGCTGATGAGCTGGCGATCCCGGCGCATACTTCCGGTAGCGTTCCTTCAGCGCGCCGCTGGGCCAGTATTGCGCGAACGTGATGAAGCCGCCGAGGAACCCGACCCCCATCCCTTCCAGGATCTGCGGGTCAGCGATCCCGCGGCGGCTAAGGAAGTCACGGCATGGCTGGGCCTGGTCGGATGTCCACAGCTGATGCACGGACTGCAGCAGCACTTCTTCGGTCATCGCCTTCGGCGCCTTGCCGCGCTTCTTGACGATTTCGATCTCTACACCAACATCGCCGGCTAACGCCTGGCACGCTTCCCATGAGTTCCCGTGGCCGCGGAGTCCCGCGATCCACGTGAACAGCTCCTCGTTTCTGTTGCATTGCTTGCATTTGAGGTGACCGCTCTTGATCGAGACATCACAACTTCCGTTGCTGTCGTCGCAGAGCGGGCAGACAACCTGTCGCCAGTCCCCGGTCGAATGGGAACCGACGAGCTTGATGCCGAGAGCTTCTAGGCTGCTGTCCAGACGTTCGACAAAGGCTGAGCGAACCTTCGCGAACGTGCTCACGCTTGCTTCCTCCTGAGACGAAAAAACCCCGCGGGGGTCGAGTCCCGCGGGGCTGTTCTAACAGTAGCGGTTGGAAAAACTGCTAGAACGGAATGTCGCCGTGCCCTTCCGTTGTTGTCGCTCGCGACGCGGGTCTTTCCTGGGTTGGTGCTTCGTCTTCCGTGTCACTGAGCTTGCCGAGTTCTAGGGCTTCCTTGATCCTACTGCGCCACGTTGCACATGCACGCTGCATCTCGTCAGGAACCCGCACCCTTTCTTGCCAGAACAGCCTTGGAACAAACCAGGTGTTCTCATCGTCGCTTCCAGTCTCGACTTGCAGCACCGTCGGATGCGCGAACCAATTTCGCGCGCTCGTCTGCTTCTTCGTCATGAACGTGCGGATCGTCTTGCCCACGAACTTGTTTGACAATTGGACGCGCAACATGCAGATGCCGCTCTTCGTCCAGACCACAAACTGCTGCGTTTTGGTGCCCAAGGGCTTCTGACCTTCGTCGCCCCACTCGGTGCACTTGCCACACGTCTCGCAGTCGCCGTAGCGATGGCCGGTGACACCGTCGCGCGAGATGCACGTCTCGAGGCCCTCGTGCTCGGGGTTGCTCTTGCGCGCGAACAGTGCGTTCCCCCGAAAGCGATGGATCACCAGCATCCGGGCCGGAGCCTCCAGAACCTCCTGCGTAGCAGAGAGAAACAGCTTGCCGGGGATGGCTCCCTCGACCTGCTGCTTCACCGGCTCGCTCGTTCCCTGCAGGAGCATGAGCGTCGGGAGCACGATGTCGTCGGGCTCCAGGTCCGTGTCTTCCTCGACTTCTACGTCGGTCGGGCCGAACTGCTGCATCGCCTCGAGCGGTAGCAGATCGGTGCCCTTCTCGAAGGGAGCTGGCTCCCAGATTGTGATTTTGTCGGTCATGATTACCAATCCAAAAAGACTTGGATGCTCAGGTGCTTGTCCAAGGCATCGAGAAGTTCATTGTAGGGGCTCTGACCTTCGGTAGCACTATAGACTGCCTCAAGAGCACGTCGATGGTTGCTGTCAAGCGTCCATGGTGACTGGTCGGAGTCGGTAATTTTCTGCAGTGTTGCGGCGACTGCCGGGGACCAGTGGCTGAGGGAGCTACTGGCGGGGATGGGGCGCCATCTAGGGATCGCGCTCATGCGATCGCCCCCTTCTTCTTCTCCCAGTCCTTGATTCTGAGCTGCGAACGGGTGTTGAGCTTGAAGAACTCGGGGAGCTCGTCCTCGACGATGTCACTCTCCTCGTTCTCGCATTCCTTGCGTAGCTTCGCCCGAATCGCGGACTTGTCGAGCACGAACGTCTTGAACACCTCGGCATCACCGAAGGTGTCGACCAGAAAGGTTTCGACTTCGTTCTTGTTCTCCTGGTTGCACGCGATCGTCCACTGTCGGGACGTCGATGCGAAGCTACCGGACTTGTCCGGGACGCCTTGCACGTCGTCGTCGAGCATCTGGTCGATGAGCTCCCACTCGGCCTTGCGGAACTTAGCGTTTGCCAGTTTGGCGAGATCGTCAGCCCCTTCGGCTTCGGCCTTGGCAGCGGCGAGAGCTTGCCACTTCTCGTTGCACTTGGGGAACCTTGTGATGAAGGCTTCCACTCCGATGGCGCCGGCGGTCATTGAACTTCCTTCCTTGCAAACCTGTCTGCTTTCTTCTGGAGATCTGCGGCGATCGCCTCGGTGCTCTTGACGTCCACGTTGGAGCAATTGTCGAGCATCCCTCGAACGCATATCCCGACGCACGATGATGCTCCGGTGCCCATGTAGACCCACAGCTCCTTCAGTGCATGGTCCTTGTAGCGTTCTACCACAAATCCGTTTGCGGCGACTCGGATGGTGATCTGGTTTTCTGGCATTCGGATTCCTCCTGCTTCAGAAAGGGCGCCTCTAGCAACTCGACAATGAGCTGCAGCGTTCGCCCGGGAAAGGTTTGGAGATACGCTTGGACCTGGACCGCGAGTTCTTCGTCAGCGAAGGGACTCGTCGGAACCCAGTCGCGAAAGTGGTCTAGTTGAGGCACGGCTCGTCCGGGTCCGGTTTCCGCCTGGTCGTCATCGGCACAGCCGTCGAGACCGTGTGACAGTCAGTGTGCCTCTTCGCCAGTTCCTTGCAGTGCAGGATAAAAGCGTTGGGACCTATGAGCACACCGAGACCAAGTCTTTTGCAGGTTGCATCGGAGATGACGGCCCCCGACATCAGGATGACGGCCCCCGACATCAGCATGTCGAAGACCACCTCTTCGGTGGCTTGAGCGACGTGCTCGGCTACGAACTTGCATCGCTTCATTTGTTCTCGTTCTTGTTCTTGCTCTGTCTTGGCCAAGGGTCTACCTTCTGGGGGCTTCTTTTCTGGGGCTCATAACATGGGCGCCGTTCAGCCTGCCGAGGGCCGGACGGCGCCCGGCCTTTTTCAGACGGGGGGAAAGGCTGCCTGCATCAGCGCGACAGCGTCCTTGTGCCGGTCGACTGCAGCAGAGCGGCCACCCGTGGTCCGCCCACCAAAGGGCGTGGTGACGTGGTGCGTGACGTTCTTGGCGTCCTTCCACTCGGTGTAGAACTCTTGCTTGTCCTTGTCGCCGATCGACGTGATGGACGCGAGCACAGTGCCCGTCTGGTCGTTGATGGTCGCCGAGCCATCGTCGTAGAAGAGAAGAGCGGCGGGTTCCCCTGCGAACGTGATGGCCTGGGTGGCGATCACCTGCGGGGAGGGGTCGTGTTGCATCGGCAGTAGACTGACTGCCAGCAGTGCAAAGGTCTGAAGCATCAGATCACCAAGGAAGCGACGGTCCACCAGAACGCGATGAGACCGCCTAGGATTGTGAGCTTGACCAGGTTAGGAAACCTGGCGCGCTTACGAATTTCTGGTTCGATCAGCATGGCCGTGCAACCAGCGTAGCGTTCTTGGCCTCAGCCTTGGCGATGCGCTTGGCCGCTTCATTCACGATGTCGCGCCACTGGCCTACTTCACTCTGCTCCTTCCATTCGGAGAAGGGCTTGCCGAAGAAGTCAAGTTCTAGCTCGATCACGATGTCGCGCCAGCGATCACTCATGAGAGTGCCTCTTTCAAATCAGCGATGGTCTGGAAGCAGAGAGTGTTGTCGGCGTCCTTCTCTTTCTGAAGCAAGACGGAATGCTGACGAACTTCGATTGTGCCACGCACGAACGGCATCTGCACGTTCACGGTGCCTGTTTGCCTCATCCGGTGGCATCTCGCGACAGCTTGGCTGTTGATCGCCCATGCCCAGTCGCGACCAAGGAAGAACTCGTCCTGAGCTGCGTAGAGATTGAAGCCTTCGGCGATGCGCACCGAGATGTAGAGCTCGCGGATGTCGCCGGCCTGGAAAGCGTCGAACACTTCCTGGCGTCGCTTGAGCCCCATGCTGCCGGTGACCGCGACCCCGAGGCGCTTGGCTTCGAGCCACAACAGCGGGGCGATGAAGCGACAGAACGTGACGGACTGACCGTCCTGCAGCTTCACTGAGTCGAGTCCTTCTTGGAGGTGGACGAGCTTAGATGCCGAAGGGAACACCAGCCATCCGGGCTTTCCTTCAACCTTTGCAGCATGGTTCGTAAGAGTCGCTGACAGGCGGGGCATAAGCTCCTCAGGAACGCCGCCAACGCATCCTTGAGCGATTTGTTCGCATCGAGCCGCTGCTTCAACCGCTGTTCGGCACACTGGAGACAAAATCGATGCGGAATCATCCTGTTCCTCCAGCAGTAGCAGCGCGTAGTCGCGCATGGCCGCGTAGACCTTGGCGGTGTGTGGGTCGAGCTCGAGCTGCGGATAGGTGGTGATCGCCTCCGGCAGGTCGAGCACGTCCTTCTTCAGCCGGCGAATCTGGATCGTGTTGACGATCTGGTTGAGCTCCTTCTCGTTCTTCGCGCGCCGCACCTTCTTGAGCGTCTTGTAGAGCGTCTTTCCCCCCTTCCGATAGGGGACCTTCATGATGCTCTGTTCGGTGAAGCGGTTGAGAAACCAGTTGAAGGAGTGGTAAGTCCCCGGCCGGACGAGCTCGTGTTGGTGGTAGAGATCCTCGACCGTGTTCCGAATGGGCGTGCCGGTGAGACCCAGGCGCCACTGAGCACCGCCCTCGGAAGGGCAGAACGAACGCTTGACGATCTGGCTGCGCTCGCTCTCGTGGTTTTTCAGGTAGTGCGACTCGTCCATGATGACCATCCGACCGCGCACGAACCGGCCCAACATGCTGAGCTGTTCGTGGCTGAGGTGTTTCAGCAGGTCGTAGTTGATGATGACGAATAGGTGCTTGGCCTTCTCGAACCGCTTGCGCATCTCACCGAACTGGTTGATGCGCTCCTTCTTGCTGCCGTCGATCACTACAACGGCTCGCTTGCCGAGCGTTGCTGTGATCTCGGCTTCCCAGTTGAACTTCACTGAGGCCGGGCAGAGGATCAGCGTGCGGTCTGAGCTGAGAGCATGGGAGGCCCAGAGCGCGGTGCTCGTCTTGCCGAGACCCATGTCGTCGGCGAGCAGCACGCGGCCCTCGAGCTGCAAGATGGCTGCTACAGCGCAAATCTGATGTCGGAAGGGCTTGCGCTCGTGGGGCCACGATCGGACTTGCGCGATCGCTTCCGAGAGCGGACCCTCCAACACCTGCCGCGCGCGCTCGAAGCTCTTAAGAAGAACGCTAGCCCCCGCTCTGGCGCTATCCTCCCACTCGAGCTCGAGCTGAGTGCTCGAGAGCGCAAGCGCACTGGGAATCGAGCGGGGGCCGGCGTAGGTCGAGACACCGGACCGCCCGGCCACCGCAACACGCGCCCAGCCAGGCCAGGATGAGATGATCCGGTTGATCTTGTCTCTCCCCTTAGGATCACCTCCATGCACGAGGAAGCGTGACCCGGCCTGATTGAGCGATACGTGAAGCATGGTGTCTCGACCGCTTGCATGGTGACTCCTGAGTCCTGAGCCGTCAAGCCCCAAAAGAGACGGGACCAGCGGTCCTCTCGACCACCAGCCCCGTCTGAGGGAGTCACCATGCACGGCCGCCTGCTCCGTGGCCGCGTCACGTTGTGAGATAAGGGTCTGGGATCTCCGGGCCCGTGTCAAGGGGTGAGCCTTGGTCACTCCATCTCCTCCTCGCAGGTGTCGGCGACCTCGCGCAGCGGTAGCGTCTGTCCTCCTCCTAGCGTGAAAATGTGCTCGAGGATGCGCTTCAGTTTTCGTTCCGTGCGGTTGCTTGTCATGATGTGCCCTTCCGTGAAGCACTCGCGCCACCGCTCGACGCCGTCGTCGTCCACAAGGAATCGGTCCTGTTCATGGTCGAGCTCGAGAACTGCTGCGCCGCGATGCCCGGCGTGGATACCGCTCTTGGCGACCCATTCGGAGTAGACGTCTTGACAGTCGGCGGCAAGCTCTAATTCGCTGTCCGCCACCGCACCTAAGAAAGCGTAGAAGCATGATTGTGGGTCCATGGTGTTACCTCGCGAGCAGTCTAACACACAACGCGTGCCCTGGGAAGATATTGGCATGGGGGAAGCGTGACTCGGGGTCCTGGATCGCGGGGAGCTTGGTTTTGAGCCGGCGGGGACCATCGGCATAGCGACGCAAGGCGCTGGCGAGATAAGGAATGCCCGATCCGAAGCCCCTTGCGCTCCACCGTCCATCGGTCCTAAGTCGACCACACTCTCAAGACTTACGTTCGAACGGGGAGCGCGGCCGCCGGCGTGCTGGGGAGCGCGGCCGCCGAGCCCGAGGGGTTGCGAGGTCCGGTCGCGCCGCGCGCGCGGTGGCCCCTTGGGCCATCAAAGCCGGCACTCACGGCTCCCAAAAATCCCATAACCTGGACAAGGGTTCCCAGTTACGCCAGACCCTCCCGGCCAGATTTTCCGCGGCCAGCCTCAGCTTTCGGAAGAGCGAACTTGGGAGCCCTTTTTTTCCTGGAAAACCGCCAAACAATTACCCCGGAGTCTTATAGACTCCCCCCCTCTCTCTCTATGATCTGAGGATCTTCTTCTTCTTCTTCTTCTGGATGGGGGGGTTTGATGTGTTGATGTTCTATTAAAGAGAGGAAGAGACCCCCGTCGTTGGAAAATGCCCAGGGTAATTATGGATGACCAAGAGAGAGCTCGGCTCGAGCGGATGAACGCGATCGATCGTCTGGGGGCGCCGGCGCGCCCCGAGATCCCTCGAGGCCGTGGTGGTCTGGATTTCACGTTCAGCGCGACGGCCGCGACCGTCTTCCGCGAGCTGGCCGCGACGTTGCGTGGTGCCGCGCATCCGACGCTGAGTCACTCGCAGCTGGTCGAGCTCCTGGTCGCTCACTGGGGGGAGAGTCCTCCGGACTCGCGGTGGGTGCTCGACTTTAATTTCGTCACCAAGCGCGGAAGACCCCGAACTCCTTCTTGACCCATGGCGTGCGTCGTGTAACATTGTGTGTGATGGCAGGCGGCCTTATCTCGTGATGGCTGCATCCAGAGCGAGTCGGCCCCGGGGGTGACCCTGGCCGAGGTCATTTGCAGTGGAGACCGTTTGTCGCCTGCCGTCACCTAGACCCGCATCGTGAGGATCCATGGAAGCCAAGAAGAAGTCGATCGTCTCTCCCCCCGAAGCTCCGGGAGCCGACACAGCGCCGGCGCCGGAGACACAGCCCAGCAAGCGCAACCGATCCACTTTCTATCCGGATGGGCTCGACTACGTGCTCGTCGCGGTGCAGACCGACGACCAGGGGGAGCCGTTGTCGAACGGCGCGTTGAGCGCGGTGCCGGGGCAGCGGGACCATCCGACGGACAAGGACGAGCAGGGGGAGCCGACCAAGCTGCCGCTGCGGTTCGAGTCGGCGCAGGAGAGTGAGCGTTGGCTCCGGGCGAGCGGCGAGCAGTGTGCCGGTCAGCTCATCATCTGCGTCCGGATGATGTGGCGGATGCGGGTGCTGGTGCAGCAGAAGCCGGTCATCACGGTGACGAAGGACGAGCGGTTCTTGAAGCCGCAGGCGGCGGTGTCGTGATGCCGAAGCCAACCGAAGCGGAGTTGCGCAACAGGTTCTTCTTCCATCCGCCGCCGGACCAGGATCGCATCAACAAGCACGAGGCGGTGTCGCAGGTTTGCTTCGAGCTCGCGATAAAGCTCAGCGTGATCTGTCCGGCCGGCCGCAACCACAGCCTCATGCTGACGCATCTCGAGGACGTGCGGATGCGAGCCAACGCGGCGCTGGCGTGTGATTCACCACCACCCGAGGAGTAGCCATGCAGTTTGAGATAGGCGACACCGTTCGAGACAAGCGCACCGGGGAGGTGGTCTCGTTCGAGGCTGACGGTCTTCAGATCAAGTGGAGCGACGGGCTCCAGCGGCACTGTCCCACGGACATCGCGCATGATCGGTTGGAGATCCTGGAGCCGGAGCCGCCGGTCTGCACAGCCAGCGGGTCGGGCGCCGCGCCGGTGCCGTTGGTTCTGGAGGACGTGCCGGCGGCGGCAGCGGACGTGCCGGACGACATCGAGACCCCGCCGCCGGGGATCTCGCCCGACGCTCACTCCGAAGGCGCGGCACCCGCGGATCCTGACGCGGATCCGTTCGCGTGATGGACGAGCCCATCTGGAGCCTTCGGATCGTTCTCCCTGGCAACATCGAGATGCAGGTCCATGGCTTCAAGGCGATGCTGCTGCCGACCTTCGAGAAGTTCCAGGGCTCGCCGTGGGACG
>BDTL01000004.1 GCA_002898115.1 bacterium BMS3Bbin02
AACGAGCGCCGCAGAGTCGAAAACGAGGCAGATGCCCTTCGCATCGAATCCGCCGCGAAAGTCGACCGGCTTCGCCTCCAGAACGAGGCCCACGCCGAAGGGATCACCACCATCGAGCAGGCAAACAACAACGCCGAACAGGGCAGAATTGACATCTACCGCGAGGTGCCGTCGCAGGTTCTCCTCGGCCTGGCCGCCCGCGAGCTCGCGGGGAAGCTCGAACGTATCGACCATCTCAATCTGGGCGCCGACGGACTCGGATCGCTGATGGAAAGTTTCCTCATGGCGAGCACAGCGAGAATCGAGTCCTGACAATGTCGTCGACCCTTCCTCCCCGGATTGTCGTGGCGTTCCGGCCCACCGAATGGGACCTGCTCTTGGAACGGCACGCCACACCCGGTCAGGCTCGATTCTTCCTCGAATCGAGGGGCAAGGATGTCGACGAGATCCTCCACCGGCACGGCCGGCAATCGGCGGCGATCAGAGAAGTGGAGCTGGCGATTCCGACATCGTGGAGACGGTTGCGTACAACCAGAGCCGATTTCTCCACATTCATATTTCGCCCGGAGGACATCATTGTTGCTGTCGGTCAAGACGGTCTCATCCCCAACATTGCGAAGTATCTCGATGGGCACCCGGTGGTCGGTGTCAACCCGGATCGGAGTCGACACGAGGGTGCCCTCGTCCGCTTCGATCCGACCCAGGTCCGTGAGATCCTCGGTCAGGTCGCCACTGCCGCCTGCACACTGGAGACGCGCACGATGGTCGAGGCACGCCTCGACGACGGTCAGCGACTCGTTGCGTTGAATGAGATCTACATCGGACATGAGAGCCATCAGTCATCGCGCTACATTCTCCACGTGAACGGAAACAGTGAACAGCAATCATCTTCAGGCATCATCGTGGCGACCGGGACCGGGTCTACAGGCTGGGCGCGCTCAATAGCCACCGAACGCTCATCGACGATCGCACTTCCCGCTCCGGACGAGTCCCATCTCGCGTTCTTTGTGAGAGAAGCCTGGCCCTCGGTATTCACCGGATCGGAGCTGTCGGAGGGTGTGCTCACCGGGATCGACGACTTGCGCGTCGTAAGCGAAATGGACAGCGGCGGCGTCGTGTTCGGCGATGGCATTGAGGCAGACCGTCTCCACATCAACTGGGGCCAGACTGTGCAGATCGGGGTAGCACCCGAGACTCTGGAACTCGTCGTCGGATGAACGAAAACGACTTCCTCGCAAGCTACTCGCCATCAGACTTCGAACGACCATCCGTTGCCGTCGACGTCTCTCTCGTGACCGTGGTTGACGGGAGCCTCCGTGTGCTGATGATCCGCAGAACCGAGCATCCCGATTCAGGCAAGTGGCAGCTTCCGGGGCGATTCCTCCGTGACGAGAGCCCCGATGCGGCAGCTATGGGAGCCCTCGAAGAAAAGGCCGGCATTCGTGACGTCTACGTTGAGCAGCTCTACACGTTCGGATCACCCGACCGTGACCCACGCACCCGTGTGATCTCTATCGCCTACTACGCACTCGTGAATCCCGTCCGCCTCGCAACTGATACGACCGATGTTGTCCTTGCAGAAATCGACGTCCCGTGGCAAGGCGAGATCGGAGGTGGCGTGACACTGCGTCATGGCGGTGAGCAGTTGGCTGTTGCGTTCGACCATGCGGACATGATCGCGGCCGTCGTGAAGAGACTTCGTGGCAAGCTCGGCTACTCCCCCATCGGATACGAACTACTTCCAGAGGAATTCTCGTTGCTCGATCTCCAGGAGATCCACGAGACAATTCTCGGACGGTCATTGAACAAGGATTCCTTCCGTCGCCGAATGCTGAATTCCGGAGACCTCGAGGCCACGGGTCACCGCCAGGGAGGGGTCGGACACCGCCCAGCTGCCCTGTACCGGTACAGTCGTCACTCCCCCTGACTCAGATGGGACATCACCGCTCGCTGTGCACGAGACAGCGCGACACCCGGTACGCGGCGACTCAGCAAGTTGCATCCTCGACGCCGCCTACCGAGCTCACCCGGAACGGTTCGTGCGTAAACCACCAACACCGCCACCGCTCCCACAGACCGCGTGGATCAACAAACCCGAGGAGGAAACCCCGACCCAATGAAACCATGAACCACCTGTCTCAAAAGGGTTGCCATCTGCCGAAGGTCGAGAACGCGGTTGCACCCGCGAGATCCTAGAACCGGTCTCCGCCAGGTTTCGGAAGGTATCGGGACCACTATTGTCGCGAGATGCGAGTGATACTCCGTCCATCCCAGTGGCATGGAAATGACTTGATGGCGGGTGCCATCCGCGAGATTGTGTTCGGTGCTGAGGACGGCGCCGTCCAGAACACTGCACTTATCGGCGGCATGGTTGGAGCCGGCCTCACGAACCGAGTCATCGTCATCGTCGGACTGATTAATGCGATCGCGGGGGTGCTCTCCATGTCCATGGGAACGTACCTCTCGTCGAAGGCCGAACGCGACACACATCTTGCAACCACTGACGCGAATGTGAGTTCAACACGGA
>BDTL01000005.1 GCA_002898115.1 bacterium BMS3Bbin02
AGGCCCCCGGGTTGCCTCAGTTCCGCGGCTGGACCCGCTTCAAAGACGGACAGCCAATGGATGCCGTACGAACGATGGTTGCCGCCGACGTCTTCCCGCCGCCAATTCTGAACAGCGGACTCCCTCTCGCGTGGGTTCCAACGATGACATTGACGGTACAAATGCGCAAGCGTCCAACAACGACGTGGCTAGCCGGCCATTTTGAGACCACCGTCGCCAACGGGCCGTATCTCGCAGAGAACGGTGAGTTATGGGACGAGAGCGGCGAGCTTGTCGCAACGGCGCAACAGCTCGCGGGTGTACCGCGCGCCTAGCGGTGGCGTCGTCTCCGTTTGCGAGCACCACCACTCAACTGCGGTGCAACCGCTCAGTGTGGTGGATGCTCAAGGCCGAGAGCGTCGTAGAGACCGTCGATCACAGCATGGCGGTCCTCACCGCTGCGCCATCCTTCGAGAAGTTGCGTCAGGACCTCCTCATGATCGTGGCCGGCGGATGCGGTTGCAGCCTCCGATAGGTGATACTCCACATCTGCATCCTCGCCGCGATCGTTCGATGACAGGGCCATCCCGACATGTGCGGTCACAACGTCGAAGTGTTCGGAAATATCGGGACCGAGAGCGACAAGCGCCTTCTGCTCGGCGTCATGCGGGTTTCCCGCTTTCAGGTCGCTTAGGAGTTCGTCCGCCAGGTTCAGAAGCTCAGGATCGCCCCCGTGTAGTGCGACGTGTTCGATATGGCGAATTGCGTCGTCCGGGTTCTCGGTATCGATTGAAACGAGCATCAGTCTCAAGTGTGCGACTTCCGTCGCCGTCATCCCGGGGCCATGATCCCCACCTGCGGCATCTCCCTCTGCGGGTTCTTCATCATGGGGAGCCATTGCCATCTCACCGCCGAGAGTGACCACCCAGGCGTAGATATCCCTCACATCGTCATCAGAGAGAACACCCGTCGGGAAGGGAGGCATGACGTCGCCCTTCGGCGTTCGCACCTGTCTGAGGATTTGGTCTTCCGTATGACCAGGCAACGCGGGGCCAACACCGCCCTCACCGTTCGCGCCGTGGCATGCGGAGCAGCCGACGGACACGTAGGCCTCGAAACCGGCGGTCGGGTCGCCCGCTGCCGCAGCCGAAACCGTCTCTGAATCTGTCTGCGTGGCAGAACCGCACGCCGCGACGAACACCGCGCTCACAACAAACCCGATTATCAGACGTCGACGAACACCCCGGTTGCCTCCCGATGACTGCCCCAATTCCCTCGACATATCCTCACCCGTCGTCAGTTAGCCCGCTATTTAAACGTACACTGCGGCACTCAACATTTCCACGACTGTAGTACACGCGCGGCACGCGATGCAGCAAAAGTGGGATTGACGATCCAGCGGCGTATTCAGCGGCTACACTGCTTATCCACAGGGTGCGCCTGATGCGCACAACGTCTGCTCTCCCCCTCGTTCCGTCCGGAAGAGCAACGCTCGACTTGCTGGTTCTCGTCAATGCTCTATGTGTCGACCCCCGATTGCAGATCACGCGGGGCGTCATGTCTCGACGGTTCAACGCTCAGAAGGAGCACATTGATGTCCAGCAATCTTTACGTGGGGAATCTCACGTTCAATACCACATCCGGCGATCTTGAGACGCTATTCGGCGAGTACGGTGACGTACGTAAGGCTCAGGTCATTACCGACCGCGACACCGGCCGCTCCCGCGGTTTCGGTTTCGTCGAGATGGGTTCGTCAGACGAAGCCGAGGCCGCTATCAACGGGCTCAACGGCTCAAACGTCGATGGACGTGATCTCACCGTGAACGTCGCTAAAGAGCGTTCACGCTGAACCGGCTTTTACCTGACTGCGGTTAGGTGAAGACAACGCTGTCGAGGAGTCATATCCGACACGGCAAAACAGATCTGGCCCACCTCACTCACGGGGTGGGCCATTTCTGTTGTCTCCGGCGACACCACTGGTGCCACCGTTACTCTTTCAACCGACCTCAGATGGGTGAGACGCGTCCGGCGCAAGACCGCGGGCTCGGTGGGCGGCTACCGAGGCCACAAGTCTTGGAAAGTCGGGGGATATCTCAAAGCCGTATCCATCCCAGTACCCGTCCCTCTCCGGGGCGTATCTGCGGGGCTGCACACGACTCGGAGTCAACGCCATTGCCCGCATCCGGGCTTCGATCGAAGCCATCTCAGCTCGTGCCTCCCCCGCAGGAATGGGTTCGAGTACATCCATCTCGATCGACTGCCCAAACCGCAGTAGTGGCGAGAACGGGTGTTCCCACACCATGTGACCGCCGGTTAACACAACCGGCAGAACCGGACGGTTGAGATGTTCTGCCAGCCAGAACGCCCCGGGACGAAATGCTAACTCAATGCCAAGAATTGAGCCCTGGGGAAACACGACCAGGTTGTCCCCGCGATCGAACGTTGCGGCGCCCTTGCCGACGAGCTCCCGGAAATCGCCATGCTCTGGATCAACAACAAGCTGGTCCGTGGCCGCGAGGTATCGGCCGAGCATCTTCCAATCTTGCAGTTCAGCACGCGCCATCCAGGTCAGATTCAAT
>BDTL01000006.1 GCA_002898115.1 bacterium BMS3Bbin02
CACCCACGCCAGTGTGAACATGAGGAGTGGTCCGATAACCCAGTTCAGGATGAGCGATGTGGCGAGCATTCGGCGATCCGCCGTGACCTCACCGACTTTGGAGTAGTTCACCTTTGCGAGGACGGGATACATCATGATCAGTAGTCCCAGGGCAATCGGCAGGGAGACCGTGTCGATCTTGATACCGTCGAGAATGTCATTGAGGCCGGTAAAGGTCCGGCCCAACAACAGGCCGATCCCCATTGCGGCCGCAATCCAGACCGGAAGGAACCGATCGAGAGTCGACAGTCGGGCGGCCACGTTTGCTTCAGGTGGTGTGGACGTTGTTGTCATGATGTGCCCCGGCATGATCGTAGGACTCTCGGGATGCGGTGTGGGATCTCGTGGTGCGCCACTAGCAGTCACCATCCGGGTCGGGTACGTCAACAACTTCGAGCACCGGGGTGGCTGCCTGCACCAGACGCTCCGCCTGGGGGTCAATCGAGTAGTCGATCCACCTCCCTCGCCGCTCCCCGACTATCAAGCCGGCTTCACGTAACACCTTCAGGTGGTAGGACAAAAGGTTCGGGGCAAGGTCGAGAAGGTCCTGGAGGTGGCAGTTGCACCGCACCGTTTCTTGCAAGAGACCGAGGATCTGCAACCGATGGGGATCCGCAAGCGCCTTGAACAGACGGATTCTCGTGTCCACTGACAACGCTTCAATAGCTGTTGAAGTATCCATGCTCCTACGGTACGCCCAGGCGCTGATGTATCAAAATCCGTTGAACTATCAGGGACGGCCCGTCCAAGCCTCCGTTCACATTCATCCGGATGCGGTGGCCGTCCCGGAACCAACCGAACAGATGCTTTCCTAAATCTGCTCCGATCGTTTGATGTGGTTGAGGTACCTGACGTTCTGCACAACGGAAGGAGGCAGACATGACCGAACATCTTGTTGGTACCGTCAGTCACTACTACGGCAAGCTGAAGGTCGCAGGCATCGACCTATCCGGCAGACTCAATGTCGGTGACACGGTTCGCATTCTCGGGCACACGTCCGATTTCACTCAGATTGTCGATTCAATCCAGGTCGAGCATGAGGCGGTTGCCTCGGTTCAGCCCGCGAACCCATCGGTCTCAAGGTGAGCGAGCGTACCCGCGTCCACGACAAGGTTCTTGTGGTTACACCGGACGGGATTGAGTGCGTCTAGCTCGGCGCCAGGTTGGGTAGCGATCACGAGCCAGGAGTTCAACTCGCGCCCGATTTCACGTCATAGCCGGGCGCTGACAACGCTCGCCCGACAACCCTGGGACCGAGACGGGCGGGAATGCTAGTCTCGCCGGATGTCAAAACCCTCACATATCCGGGCGCTATTGCTTGTTGCGGTATTCGCCTTAGTCATTTCTGCTTGTTCCTCGTCCACCACCCCTGTGGAGGTTTCGACATCCCCGCCGTCTTCAGTGACGAGTTCCACGGTCGCACCGACGACCACGACGTCGACTCCGACCACGCTTCCCGCTCCGACGACGACCGCGCTGGAGGACTCAACAACGTCGACGACAGTTGCGCCGCAAGCCTCGGGCTGGATCCAGGTTGCCAGCGATCGGTCAGTGTTCGGCGGCTCGGCGGATCAGGTTGTCGTGAGCATCGTCGAAGGCGGTCCCGGACTCGTGGCCGTGGGACGCGATGGCAACGACGGGGCTTTGAACGCCGCGGTGTGGACTTCTTCAAATGGGATCGACTGGGCGCGAGTACCCGACGATGACACTGTCTTTGGCGGTTCCGGTAGCCAGGCGATGTTCGGTGTGGCAGCTAGCGAGTCCGGGCTCGTCGCCGTCGGTTACGACGCATCGGGCGGTGACGCCGACGCTGCGGTATGGACATCGTCCGATGGCATCACCTGGACCCGGGTCACCCATGATGAATCAGTGTTTGGGGGCGCAGACGATCAGGACATGCTGAGCATCACAGCCGGCGGTCCCGGCTTTGTCGCTGTTGGGGATGACTACGCATCGGGTGAGTCCGATGGTGCGGTGTGGACCTCTCCCGACGGTGTCACATGGAAACGGGTGACCGGCGCGGCGCTTGGGGGCGTCGATACACAGATCATCGAGTCCGTGGCTGCCGCCGGCGACGATCTCGTCGCAGTCGGGTACGAATATTCGGGGTCGGACTGGGACGGTGTCGTCTGGACGTCATCCGACGGTGCGACCTGGACGAGAGCAGCGGACCCCGGATCGGTGCTTGCGGGGAGTAACAACGAGGCGCTGCTCGGCGTTACCGCAGGTGGGCCGGGGCTGATCGCGGTCGGTTACGACGATGCCAACGGTGACTGGGATACGAGGGTGTGGACGTCGGCCGATGGCTCTGAGTGGACCTTGCTTCCCGCCGATCCGGCTGTCTTTGGTGGCTCTGGAGACCAGCAGATCGCCAAGGTCGTCGAAGGTGGGCCGGGTTTCGTTGCGGTTGGCCGTGAGTCAACAGGCAACGGGTCCGATGCGATCGTGTGGGTATCGTCTGACGGGATCGAGTGGACCAGCGCCGACGACCCCGGATCGGTGTTCGGCGGCCCGCGCAGCCAGCGCATCTTCGGCGTCGCAGCAACGACCT
>BDTL01000007.1 GCA_002898115.1 bacterium BMS3Bbin02
AGACGCGCTTAGCCGTGGAGGTCGGTCTCTCGTGGGGAGAGGATCACATCGGTGGCGTATGGTTCGCATCTCTTGCCGAAGCACGCAGCAGCGAGGATGTCCTCGCCCTGATAGCCGCCGCCGGTCGCATTCAGGCCAACACCGCAAACCTTGAAGACCTGGCCAGGGCATTCGCGGCTCAGCGCGGACTCCTCATCCTCGACAACTGTGAACAGGTTCTCGGGAGCTGCGGGTCCTTCGTCGCGGCAGTGCTGGGCGCCGGCGGGAACCTGCGCATCCTGGCAACCAGTCGGAGCAGGCTCAACGTTGCTGGCGAGGAGGTGTGGCGGCTCGATCCGTTGCCCGTCCCAGCACCCCTATCGGATGATGATGACATCTCGCGTGCAGCCTTGAACGGCGCGGTTCGCCTCTTTGTTGACCGTGCACGATCAGTCGACCGTACGTTTGTCTTGTCACCGAAATCTTTGCCCGCGCTCGTCGAACTCAGCCGCCGCCTCGCCGGTATCCCCCTGGCGATCGAGCTCGCCGCACGTTGGGTACCGGCGCTCGGAATCGGTGAAATTGCTTCCATGTTGGATCCGGCGGACCCAACCGCCACGGATCCTGAGGGGACCGAAGCTGCCGGGTCGCTACGTGTCGCCATCGAATGGGGACTCTCACTCCTGCCGCCCGACGATCTCTCGCTGCTCCGTGACATGGCTATATTCAGCGGCTCATTCGGACTCTCCGATATTGCGGCGGTGTGCGCCGGCGGGCGTACTCGGGCGCCGCTTGCGGCAGCGGTCGCTCGTGTCGTGGACTCATCCCTGCTCCACGCAACACGACAAGATGGTGGGGTGGTGCGCTATCACATGCTTGTACCGATTCGAGAATTCCTCGTGGTTTCTCGGAGTGAAGACTGGGACAACCTCGAAGCCGCATACGCCCACCACTACCTGGCAAAGGCTCTCACCTGGCAAGGGGATCGCTTCCAGGATGTCGTGGACCTCGCCCCGATCGACGATGATATCGATAATCTCAGGGCCGCCCTCGATATCGGCCTCGTACGTGGCTGGGCCGACGACGTCGCGCGAGCCCTCGTGCCGCTCAATAACTACTTTTTTCAGCGTTATTTGACGTGGGAGAGCAAGGCTTGGCTCGAACGAGTTGTGGAGTGCGATTTGTCACCTTCCGTGGAGGCGAGCGCGTTGCGAGCTCTCGCTTCGAGCGCGGAGGTCCTCGGAGACCTTTCCGATGCGGTCGACATGTTCAAGCGGGCAATCACATTGTTTGAACGCGCCGGGGATGACATCGGCAAAGCTCGATGTCTGGTCTCGCTGGCCGGTGCGTATGCGCACCGTGGCGACTGGGAGCTCGGCGCTACCACGGCGCAAGACTCGTACAACTTGATGGAGGCGTCGGGCAATCTGGCGGCACTTGCGGGTTCGTCCTACTACATCGCTGAGAATCTCACCGGGAGCGGTGATTTTGCTGCCGCAATTCCCCATTTCACACGCGCCGCAGAGTGCTTTGAACGTTGCAGCGAATACGGCCGCGGTGCATACGTGATGAGCCGGTTTGCCTTATTCGCGGCACTTGATGGAGACGAACCACTCGCCGGGGCAGCGGTTGAGCGCGCGACCGACCTCATGGTGAAGTCCGATAGCGAATACCGAGAAGCAAAGGTTCTCGGCAGTGCCGCCCTTGTGGATGCGATCTGGGGTGATGTGCGGGCGGCGGTTTCCAAGTTACTCAGGGCGAATGAGCGAATCGAAGGGGTACAACGCGATCGGATATTCGACTTCCTGCTCCCCGCCGCGGCAGTATTTATCCGGACGGGGCGGTGGGCGACAGTTGCTGAGTTGGTAGTCGGCGTCGAACAGGCTGTCGCCACCACAGAGTCCGCGATGCCGGTTCTCTGGACGGCGACGATGAGACGGTGGGTTTCACAAGCCGTAGCCGGACTTGGTGAAGAAGAAGACACGATCCGACGAAGAAACAGTGCCGCAACGATCGACACCATGACGGCGACAACGTTGGCGGCTCTGCACGAGATCGAGGCTCAGGTACGTGACCGATGAAGTTCCTCAACCACACGCCGCGACGAACTGGGTAACACCTCAATTCCACTCGCGCGAGTACCCACTGCGTGGAGAGCAGCGCAGTGACTGGACTCCACCGCCGATCTGACCCGAAACCAACGTCGGCGCGGCAGGTAGTCGGGTCGTTCGCCGGTGCTCTCGAAACCGGTCCCTGCCGAACAAAAGGCCGGGCATAGCGTCACTAGCTATGGCATAGTGGAATCGATGGGGATGCCCCACCGAGGGGTATCACGTTCGGAGGAGGGACCATGCACACAGTGCACCGCAGATCGACTATTCGATTCTCTGCCGGGCTGTTATTCACCTTGATTGTCGCTGCCTGTTCCGGAGGTTCTACGGCTGTCGCGGTACCGGACCTGGCTTCCGGGCAGGTGGGGTGTGTCGTCGAATCGGAGAACAACGCGGACGAAGTTATTGGTCCTCTTGTCATCGGAGAACCGTTCGAGATGACGCTTCCCGACCTGACGGTGATTCGCTTGAGCGTGGGGAACAATCGCTTCTTCTACTCCTGGGATGCAACCTCTCAGGGTGGCTT
>BDTL01000008.1 GCA_002898115.1 bacterium BMS3Bbin02
GCGGCCCCAACACCGACGTCATCGAACTCGTCAAAGCCGCGGCCCCGGAACTCCAACTCATTGCGTCGGGAGGTGTCGGCTCGCTGGAGGACCTCCAGGACCTCGACCGCCGCGGTTACCCCCAGGTAATCGTCGGTCGCGCCCTCTACGAAAAAGTCTTCACCCTGACAGACGCCCTCGCAATCTAGGGAACGATATCCTCTGCCGGGTTCCCGGGCTCGGGCTGGCCGTAGGTCTCTTCGTAGCCGAGATGCATCGCAATATTTTCGTGAGGCGCTTGGAACCTGGCGATCAGGGCGTTGATGCTGTCAGCGACTGTCGCGGTGCGCCCGTCCGGGAGCATTCCGGCTGCTCGGGCAGTTCTCCATGTATGGCCGTTTGCGGGGCTGTAGATGCGGAACGCGGTCCCGCCTGGGTTCGGGGTGATGTATGAGGCCTGGGTATCGAGCCACAATAATTCTCGCTTGGGACCGTCCAACGTGTCGATCGAAACAGTCTCGGCCCCGACGAGTAGCTCGCTCCCGATCTCGGCCCGAGTCACCGGTTCGTATCCGGGTGTCACGACCCAGTAGGCGACGGTCACGACATCACCGGGTGTCATCGAGAGAGTGTTCCCGTCGGGTGAGGGGATAACCATCGTTACGGAGATCGTCAGTTCCTGCCACTCCATCGGTACTGCACCCTTGCCCTGCCAGTCCGACCGCAGGCCCTGTGCGCCCGATGCGGTATTCCACACGGTGGCGTTGCTGATGTCGACCAGATCGCCAGTGAACCGGACCTCGGCGCCGTCGAGCGCCTGTTCGAAGGTGTTGAGCGGATAGTCGACATTCCAGGTATAGGTCCAGTTGTCGTCGGTTTCGGCGTCGATCACCGGGGGCGGTTCCGGCGTCGGCGACAGGTCGTCGGCGGTTGCGTCCGTGAGTGCCTCTTCGTCAGGGGTCAAGACGTCCCGGTCGTAACGCCCCTGTTCTATGACGAATTCATTGTCCAGGGCCGACGCATCGGTGGGCGGCGCACCCTGTTCCCCCGCATCGGTGGCGGCTTGTGCACAGGACGAAACAACCAGCGCCATAAAAGCGATGCCCAGAACCTTGCAGAACCTCACGGATTCGCCTGCCTTTCAATCTCCTACTGGGACATGAACAGCGTGTTGCCGTTCTCCTGTATTATCAAGCAGCTGCGGAGATATTGGTCATCGCGGGCGTCATCAGGCAGCGTGTAGTACGGTCCTATCTTCCATACCCAGGCTTGTCCTTTGGGAAGTGAGATCCATGAGCTGCACTTCTGGCCAGCCTTCCATTGCCCACTGAACGTCACTATCGAACTCCTGGCTGGGAGCTGGCGGAGGTGTGAGGCTGGATCGAACTCGTCGGGCAGGCAGCCCCCAAGCTTCAACTCATAGCGTCGGGTGGTGTCGGCTCGTTAGAGGACCTGCGCGGTTTCGGCCGCCGCGGCTACCCCCAGGTAATAGTCGGCCGCGCCCTCTACGAGAACGTCTTCACCCTCACCGACGCCCTCGCGCTCCAGACTCAGGAATCCAAGTTCCAGGAGTCTGAGGTGCTCACCGGCGGGCGGCTCGGCTTCCAGCCTGGCACACCAGGCCGGTCAACACCCATTGGGAGCGTGGGTCAGTATCTGTTGGTGAGCTGACCGCTGGCTGGGCGCTGCAGCCTCGGTCGGTCCTTCTTACACACATGGACCCTCGCGACTCTGTGCTCCAACCGTTGGATTGTCTTGGTCGAGTTCCCAACCGTCTCGGCAGCTTCTCTGCGATGTTGTTCGTGATCCGTCCTCGGCCTGAATGGAAGTGACCATCTAGGAACTGGTCATTGACATCTGCCCCCCCATGTAGGGTCAAAAGAAGAAGCGTTCCTATGAACATCGGGGGTTCGAATGTTGTTAACTCTTCGACACACCGCGATCGCGGTTCTCTCTGTTCTGGCCCTGGTAGCCACGACGACCATGCCCGCTGAGGCAACCGAAACCGAAGTCACCGCTCAGGTGACACAGACCGAAGTCGCTACTGTACCTGCGCCTGCCGGCAGCTCGGCGTCTCAGGCGGAGCAGGCCATCGACAAGGTGCTTCGCGACAACCCGAAACTGCAGCGTGTCGCGGGGCAGCCGGCAGTTATTGGTGAGACAAACCAAGGAGAGCTCACGGTAGCCCTTGCCGCTCAAGCCGTACCTGTGTCCGACCGTGAGGATCTTGAGGGCGGCGAGGATCTTGATGCCCGCGTAACAGTGGTAGCAAAGGGAGTGCCGAAGGGAGACCAACTTCCGACCGGCCGCCACGAATCGGTGAACTCCAGCAACGACACAACAACGGTTGTGGAAAGCCTGGAATCCGGCTTCCGCATCCTCTCTGTCCTTGAGAACGAAAAGAGCAGCAAACAATTCAGCTACGAGGTGTACCGCGGGGACCGACAGCTCAGCTTTCTGACAACAGAGGCTGGTGAGATTCATGTGGGTACCGGCGACTCACGCGAGTACTCTTCCTTCGGGGTTGTCGAGGCTCCGTGGGCCTTCGACGCGAGTGGATCGGCCGTCAAGACCACGTATGAGATATCTGCAGACGGAAAGACACTCACCCAGTACGTGTCGCCAGATGCAGAAGCGGTGTACCCCATCGTCGCCGCTCCTGCTTGGACATTCTGGGCCGGC
>BDTL01000009.1 GCA_002898115.1 bacterium BMS3Bbin02
CGGTGAAGAGCAGCCGTTCGGGTGCGGGCGGATGGTCGGCCAAGTGCTGGTCGATGGCCTGGGGGAGCCAGGTGGGGAGGGTGACGGCGCGGCGGGCGGCAGGGGTTTTGGGTTGGCCGAAACGGGGGTGGCCACGGACTTCGGCGAGAGACCGTTCGATGCGGAAGATGCGCTTGTCGGGCTGGTAACGGTCGGTGTCGAGGGCGATGAGTTCCCCGATCCGGCACCCGGTGTACGCAGCGGTGATGACCAATGCCCGGTATCGGGGGTCGATGGTGCCGGCGAGGTGCGTGATCTCTTCGGGCGAGAGAAACCGCTTCTCGGTGTCCTCGATCTTGGGCAAGGTGATGTCCCGGCACGGTGTGGCGGCGATGAGGCCTCCGTTGACAGCGTCGTTGAGGATCCGGCCCAACAGCGGGTAGGCCTTGCGGATCGTGGCCGGGGCGTACCCGTCGGCGTCGAGGTCTGAGACCCATTCTTGAACGTCGAAGACACCGATCGCCCCGATCGGCATGTCGGCGAAGGTCGGCAGGACGAGACTGCGCAGGTACGACTCGTCGCGGGCCTTGGTCGAGTCTCGCCGGTTCATCCAGCCAGCGGTCGCCTGTTCGGCGAAGTCGCCGAGAGGGATCCGGCCGGCTCGAGGGTCGATGTAGGTGCCCGCGAGCTTGCGGGCCTCAACGGTGGTGAGGAACCGTTCGGCGTCGATACGGCGGCCGACGTTCTTGGAGTGCTGGCTGCCGGCGGGGTCCCGCCACCGGGCCTGTCACGACATGCGGCCGGTACGGTGGACAACTCTACGGATCGACGCCACGAACACCTCCCATCAGACTGATCGGCGACCGGTTTCCGTGACCACAATGCCGGATGACCCTCTCGCGAAAGTGTCAGCAACCCTCCAACTCGACGGTTATCCACCAGAAACTCGGCGTCGGCGGATTCGAGATCGGACGGTCCGGAAACGCCGTCTGTGATTGGGATTGGAGGGTTCGCGAGACTTTGGTGAGAGGGTCGGCGGGTCAGCTTCGTGGGCATGGAGCATTCGGCACTGATCAGACACAGTGGAGATCCCGCCACCGAAGGCGGTATCGGTGATTCGGCCAGCCATTTGCGGCCCAAGAACGGTCTTCCGTCCTTCTCTGGATCGGCCAGAACTCAGGCACAGGAGCGTTCTCCGAATCCGACGTGCACCACGATGCCATGGCAATCCGCCGATCGAAAGTCCCTCGAACCGAATCCGAGGTTCGCGACTGCAATCCACGACAACCGCGATCCGATGAACCGCCATGACTCCGGCCTCCGCGTCGCGAATGCGCACAGACACCCCCAGATCACACACGCACGTGCAACAAGTTGCCTGATGTCTACATGTAGAAATCAGAGGCGGTGATGGATCTCCACCGGGGTGCCCTCGCAAGGATCGACCGCAAGCTGCTCGCCGGTCTTAGCCAGGACGAGGAGTTCCAGATGGTCAGAGTCCCGGTAGCGCCGGCGAAGTGGTCGACATGGAGGCGGTACTGCGACGCCGCCGGAATCTCGATGGGTCGTGCCATCGTGACGCTGATCGACCGCGAGCTGATAGGCGTGTTCGGTGACAAGGGCGTTGATGACTCTCCAGTGTTTGCGCAGCGGGCCGAACACCAACTGGCAGGCAGAGAGACACAAGTCGCCGCACGCGAAAGTCGCGTCGAGGACACTCAGAAGCGGCTCCGCCGATGGAGCGAGAACCTACGACTGCTCCAAACCGAGCTCGAGGCACGAGAGCAACGAACCAAGTTGGCCTCGAAACTGGCTGCTCGGCCACCCGGTGCCGGTCGAAAGGTCGGCCGCAACGAACGGTGCCCCTGCCAATCAGGTCTCAAGTACAAACACTGCCACGGCCTCCCAAAAAGACAGGACAGCCCGCCTCCCACATAACGGGAGAGCTAGCGCCGAGTGCTAGATACGCCTGTTATGCGCTGGCGGAATGTCGTGTTTCGAGATTCGTGACGGCCGGTCGGATTGGTTTCTGCCTTGTACTAGTGAGGTTCAACAGTCAGGAAACCAATGCGGCGCTCATTCATGCAGATCGTTGTTCTGACAGCTCTGGTCGTGGCGATCATTTTGACCGTGGTGGGATGCGGTTCAGGAAGCGGCGAGCCAGCGGATGCCGTCAACGGGTATGTCAAGGCTCACAGTAGTGGCGACATCGACGCTGTGATGGTCTTCTACACGGAGGATTCGGTCGGTGACCGGCCACACCCGTTCGCACCCAAGACGACTGGTCTCAAGCAGATTCGGATCGTACAGATTCAAGACATGGGGAACAAAGCCTCTGAGGACGCCTACTCGATCTCGAATGTGCAGGTCACTGGCAACACGGTGACGTGGGATCACCTCTGGACCAACGACTAGGGTGAAGACTTCTGTTTCGAGGGTCACTCAGCCGTCGTTGAAGACGGCAAGATTCTCTACGGCTACTCCTCCGTCAGGACGAAATATCGGCCTTCTGACTGCTCCGGATCCGGTCGGTAGACGTACGACCCTCCAGGTGTCATGGACTCCTCGTAGAGGACCTCCTCGTGTCCGTTGACTGTGACGGCCACGGCATAGGTGTCCGGCCCGGGAAGATAGAATCGCGCGACGCCCTTACGGTTCGTCTTGGTCTGGTTCAGACCCGCAACAAGGA
>BDTL01000010.1 GCA_002898115.1 bacterium BMS3Bbin02
CCGTATTCGTACCGCCACCACCGGATGAGATGCAGGCCGCGCTCGACGACCTAGAACGGTTTCTCCACGACCGGGAAATGCCGCTCCTGGTGCAATTGGCGCTCGCCCACTATCAGTTCGAGGTCATTCATCCGTTCCTCGACGGCAACGGCCGCATCGGTCGACTCCTCATTCCCTTGATGCTCGTATCGCGCGATGTGCTCACACAGCCGTTGTTATACCTCTCGGCTTACTTTGAGCAGCACCGCAGCGAGTATTACGACCACCTCCTCATAACCAGCCAACACGGGGATCTCTTACCTTGGCTCCGCTTCTTCCTCGATGGCGTCCGGCGCCAGGCTCGCGACGCTGAAGAGCGCACGGTCCGGCTCGTAGAGCTCCAGCACGAGCTATGCACCGCGCTCCTCGACGAGGGCAGACCAAACTCGGTGGTGCGCCTCGCCGAGTATCTCTTTTCGGCGCCGATCACCACAGCCAAACATGTCGCGGACCTGCTCGAAGTAACTCGTCCCACCGCCCACGCGGCTATCGACACCCTCGTCGAACGTGGTGACCTCGTCGAGGTGACCGGACGCGAACGTGGCCGCATCTACGAGGCGCCTTCGATCTTCGAGGCGGTCTACGGTCCGGTCGACGTTGACGAGACCGAGACCCACTGCCAGTTACCTCTCGACATGAGTCCCGACGATTAACCGTTCCAGGTGTGGCGTGCCGCCCCATGGGACAGTCGTCACCCACCGCGTCGAACCGGCGTACAGCCCATCGGCGGACGACGCTGAACTGGTAGCCTCCGGGAATGGGAGCCGACTACTACATGGAGCTTCTGACCCCGCTGTATGCGGGCCGTCGGTGGATCATTACCGCGGACGCTGCCGCTGGGGCAACCGGGATGGTGCAGCGGGTTCTTGACGCCGGGGCCGAGGCGGTGCTGGTCATCGCCGGGAACGAGGGAACGGGACCGCAGCCGGCCACCGAAGTCTTCATCGTCGGCACGACCGGGACGACCATGATGGACGGCATCCGTGGCTTCGCTACAGCACTCGACACCCCATCTCCTGAGCTCAGCGCAGCCATCGACACATTCGACCCGACGGGTGAAGCCACCGTCTTATCCAACTATCTGATCTCTACAGGCGAGATCTGCGGCCGATCCGTGTACGGCATGGCCCGGCCCGAATGGAAGGCCCTTGAGGACAAGATGATCATCGACGAGGTTTGGGACCGCGCCGAGGTGGACCGAGCCCCGTCGGCGATCGTTGACCCCACCGAGAAGTCGGCCGTACACGCGGCTCTGCTTGAGCTTGGGTCCGGCGACGGCGCCGTGCTCGTTGCCGACAACACCGAGGGCTGGCACGGCGGGGGTGAATACACCCGCTACCTCGCACCAGGAACCGATCCGGCACCCACCCTGGGCTTCTTCGCAGAGCACTCACGCCGGGTGAGGATCATGCCGTTCCTGCGCGGAGTCCCCTGCTCGATCCACGGCCTGGTCACGAGTGACACGGTCAGCGTCTTTCGTCCGGTCGAGATGCTCGTGTACCGGCGGGCCGGCTCCGACGAATTCGTTTACACGGGGATGAACACGGTGTGGGACCCGCCAGCCTCGGTCCGCGAGCAGATGCGCGACGCGGCACGGTCCGTCGGGGCATTGATCCGCAACGAGGTGGGCTATCGGGGTGCGTTCGGTATCGACGGAGTCTGTACGGCCACGGGTTTCGTCCCCACCGAACTCAACCCACGCCTGACATCCGGTCTCGGCATCCAGGCCGACGCGGCGGGTTCATACCCGATGGGCGACATCACTCGCGCCATCGTCGCAGGCGCCGACGTCGACCTACGGCTCGACGAACTCGAGCGTGACATCGTTGCCGGAGCCGATGCGACGCGGACCGGACGATGGCTCCGACCCATCACCCACCTCTCGGTCACCGAAACGACCGAACAACCGATCGCCTACGCCGATTCACAATGGAAACCCGCGGACGAAGCCGAAGCAACCGCCACGATGTCCCTCGGGCCGTCGCCACAGGGAGCGTTGGTCTACGTGAAACTGGCGAAGAACCACGGTCTGGCGCCCGGTGGCTCCATCGCCGAGATTGCCGCAGCCTCATTCGCCGTGTCCGACAAAATGTGGGACACCCGCATCGGAGATCTTGTCCCTGGGAACCTCGCTGTGCTCGGTTCCTTGGGAGTTGCTGCGCAACTCCGGGGAACTCCGGGGAATGGGAACGCAGAGACACACACCTTCAATCCGAAGATGTTCCCTGGAGACAGCTAGTTGTCGGTGGGCAGTGTTTCTATTTGTTGGGTCAGGAACCGTCGGTCGGCTTCAGTCGGGGCGATGGCCAGCGCTCTTTCATATGCGGCCTTCGCGGACCCTCGTTCACCGAGTCGACGCAGCAGGGTTCCGCGGGTCGCGTGCATCAGGTGATAGGTGTCGAGGTCGGCGCCGATCGTCTCCAGCGCCTCGAGCGCAGAATTGGGACCTTCGGTTTCACCTATTGCGATCGCCCGGTTCAGCGCGACCACCGGTGTCGGCATGACCGAGAACAGGTGGTCGTACAACGATACGATCTGCGGCCAATCGGTCTCGTCGAAAGAAACTGCATTGCAGTGCACGGCCTGGATCGCCGCCTGGAGTTGAAACGGTCCCGGCTGGTCACGACGAACACACGCTC
>BDTL01000011.1 GCA_002898115.1 bacterium BMS3Bbin02
TTGCACCTGCACTCATGAGAATCTGCGCTCCGACCTCGATTGCCTTGCGGAAATGAGACTGGTCGTGGGCGTTGATTGTGTAGTCCCATCGCGGTGAGCCGTCACGGCGGGTGCGAACCCTTCCGCCGCTCCCGGTGTCGCGCATGAGGATGCCAATGGGACTGAGATGCCCGAGGGCATGAAGGTCGCGACGAAACACACCGTCGGGGTGCCACCCGAGGAACAGTCCTGGAAGCATCGGATGGACGGGGGCGGTTTCCAGGAGGAAGCCGTTGCCGTTGCCATCAAGGTTGGCGAACTCCTTCGAGACGCGCGCCTGCAGGGTTCCCGTCCAGGGATCGACTCGTTCTGAGAACCGGCCCCATACCACCGTGACCGGGTGCAGCCGCAGGTGCCTCCCGAGTGAGCGAAGCTTCACGCCGGAGCGCGCAAGCAGGATCGGCGTGGCCAGTGCACCGCCCGCCACAACGACATGTCGGGCCTTCACATGAAGCTGGCTACCGTCGACAGTGGCTACGACACCGACGGCTTTTGAACCTTCGAAATCGATGTGCCGCACGTCGGCGCCGGTAACGATCTTCGTTCCGTGGCGCGCCGCATCACGGAGATATGTCACGGCGGTGGACTGCTTCGCCCCGATCGGGCACCCCATCGTGCAGAACCCACACACCGCCTGGTCACACGCATCAACGTTACGAGAGATGGTTTCTACGTGCCATCCGTTCGCGGTAAGGCCCGTCTCAAGGATCTGGTCTCTTCTGGCTGGAGTCGAGAACGCTGTGGTAACTCCGAGGCGGGACATCACGCTCGACAGCGACTTGTGAAGAGTGTCTCCCGTGAAGACACCGTCGAGACCCGAAACCTGGTCCCACTCGGCGAGAAGAGAGTCGGGAGGTGCGAACGACGTCGTGTAGTTGATCGTTGTTCCGCCACCGAGCGATGAGCCCGCAAGCATGGTGATGGCGCCATCTGAGGTCGCTGACATACCACCGTCCACGTAGTGGTCGCGATACGCAGCGTCTTCGTGGTAGGTGTATCCGTCCGGGCGTGGTGGTCGGGCGCGCTCGAGGACCACAACGTCGAGCCCGGCATCCGCGAGAACCCCGGCCGCAACTCCTCCACCCGCCCCGGAGCCCACGACTACCACGTCGCAAGTCATCTCCGTGTCGTCATCAATCGGGTATGTGCGTGGGAGATTGTCGACGCGGTCGACGCCTTCGAGACCGCCCGGTCCGGGGTAGGCAGTCGCCGCCCACGAAGCCGCTAGACCACCTTGGGACGCGGTGGAATATACCAGGCCGGCGATGCCTTTGAGCGACCGAAAGGCCCTCCGAATGTCGCTGATACGGCTGGTGCCCATTGCCTCAAGCGCACGAATCTTCTGTGGATGTGTGAGGGCCGACCAACGACCTTGACGGTGGAGAATCCGGGCGGAGATCGGACTGTCGAGGAACCGGAGAAGGCGGTCGAGATCTCGCCTATCACGTGCATGAGGCAAGGCCGCCACGACCTGGCTGATACGCATCAACGTACCCTCACCCATGACGTCACGTTCGTGTTCAGCATCGCCATAACTGGCGAGGAAGGTTGACAGAACGTCGACCAGCAGTGCTTCACCCCGAATGTCCATGCATACCTCCGGCTAACACTCTATCTACGCCGGCGGGGTCGGTGCATCTAACCTTGCAGCATGAACACGACACTTCGCCTCCGCACGCTTGAAGGTACCGAGCACACCCTCGTCCTGGATGGGGAGCTATACGCTGCACCGGTCGGGAGTGGCCCGGTGATTGATCTGCGCCATCTCTGGGCGGTTCCCGGTCTAGTGGATGCCCACGGACATCTGATTGCCAACAACACTCCGGACATGCTTGCGACGCACGAAGAGATAGCCGACATCGCAACGATGCGCCGTTACGCGGAGGCACAACTGGATGGTGGCGTTCTGTTGATGTTGGACAAAGGGTCGAAGACGGATGCGACACTCGCCATGCTCGACCTCCCTGAGGTAGAACGTCCCGCACTGGAGATGGCTGGCCGGATCTTCGCACCCGCGACAGGGTACTTTCCGCATTTCCCGGTAGCGGTGTCGGACACAGAACTAGAACGTGCGGTGAGCACCGCGTGCGAGGGCACTGCTGCTCAATGGATCAAGATTGTGGGTGATTGGCCACGCAAAGGTATCGGGCCGGCGCCCAACTATACGGAGGACGCATTGGCGGCTGCGGTGGCGGTAGCACACGGACATGGCCGGCGGGTCGCGATCCATACGATGGCTCCCGACGTACCCTCAATGGCGGTACGCGCCGGCGTCGACTCAATCGAGCACGGTCTCTTCCTGACGGCTTCCGACGTTGAGATGCTCGGCGAACGACGGGGGATGTGGGTGCCGACGATCGCCGCGATGGAAGGGATTGTCGACCAGCTTGGCGCGGATTCTTCGGGTGGTCGCCTCATACACCGCGGCCTTGCCAACGTTGCGGAGATCCTCCCCACGGCCCTTGAGGCGGGTGTCCACGTGCTTGCAGGCACGGACATCGTGCTTCCCCACGGAGCCGTTGCGCGCGAGGGCCCGCGACTCGTCGAGTATGGCCTCACCGACCGTCAAGCAGCCGACATTCTGACGTCGGCCGGCTACCGCGCCTTGGGCAAAGATGTGTTCCAGGCCGGCGCCGCAGC
>BDTL01000012.1 GCA_002898115.1 bacterium BMS3Bbin02
GAACTGTCAGCGGTCGACGCATCCGGGCAGGTGTGGGTGCGCCTCATATTGAACAACGACGCCGTGCCGATCGATGTTCTGACTGTGCCGACGTCAGAGCGCGGCGGCGTCATCACGCAAGTCCAGGTCGCCTGGGGTACGGCGACAAGCGTCCGCTCCATCGAACCCGACCAGCCTGGTTCAGAGATTGTCCTGGTGGGAGCCCGCGGGACAGTCTCGGCTGACGTGACGATTCGTCTCGCCGATGGGAAGCAGCTCGTCGTGACCGCGACCAGGGAGGATATCGGGAACGGCCGCGTAGAGATTCCACAGGTCTCGGATCCGACCGACATCAGAACCGTGCTTATCCGCTACTTGAACGCAAAGAGAGAGGTGATCTCGGCAACCGGAGGCAGCACATCCGCACCCACGAGCGGTAGCGAGGTGTCCGGCCTGCCTCCCGTCCTGTTGGGAGCGTCACATCTGTGGCCCGAAGAGCCGTTTGTCGGGCAACCCTCCGATGTCGCCGCCGCCTTCGCCGTGGAAGTCCTCGGCTGGGACTCCCCGAGTGCGAACGCAGATCCACGGGCGGACCCCTCGGGGGACGTCTGGGTCCGAATCGCCCAGGAAGGTGTTGCCGAGCTTGTGGACGTCTTGACGGTCCCCGCTCCTACCGGTGGGCGGACGCTCAGCCAGATCGGTGTCCCTTGGGCCAAGGGGGTAAGCGTCGATACGCTTGGGACCGGGCAACCCGGCTCCAGGATCGGGTTGATCAGAGTACGTGATGCGGAAGTCGCAGAAGTTGCGATACGACTCGGGGACGGGAGCCAGGTCATCGTGATGGCCGACCGGGAAGACATCGGAAGCGGATGGCTCGAGGTTCCCGGCATCCCGGATCCACGTGAAATCGGGTCCGTCCTCATCCGCTATCTGGACGCCGAGAATCGGGTAATCGCAGCGACCGGGGAAAGCTTCTAACGCCTCTTGCGCGAACCTCGCCGATGCGCGGCACCTCACCGCCCTGGAGGCGCCACCAGTACCTTGCCGGGTGACGAGCGGATGGTTGGAAGCGCTTTGGGGAGGTCCTCAAGGGCGATCACTTCGTGAATGAGCGCTGCTGCGTTAAGCCTGCCCGAGGAAATGTCGGCGAGTGTCGCCGCAAACTCGTCATCGCTGTAGCCGAGGACGAACCGCAGCGTCAGCTCTCGGCCGAGGGCAAGCATGGGACGGATTTGGTCGGCTCCCATCATTGCCCCGACAACGACGATCTCGGTGTTTGCGACAGAATCCATGAGCACGTCGTCGAGGACACCGGGTTTGCCGACCGCTTCGAACACAACCGGTGTCTCACCTCCGATGGTCCGATGCCACGCCGCGACCGGCGTTTCGTGACGCGGATCGACTGCGATCTCGGCGCCGAACTGCAACGCCAGCGCTCTCCGTGTCTCGCTGAGGTCCGAAGCGACTATCGGTCCCCAGCCATCGGCGACCAAACAGGAGATGATCGCCAGCCCCACCGGACCACAGCCGACAACGATCGCCGCACCGTGTTGCCGGGTAGCGTTGACGGCGTGCCTGGCGACAGCGAACGGCTCCGTGAGGGCAGCCGCCAGAGGGTCAGCTCCGTCAGGGACCTTGAGGACGAAGTCGGGGTCGAGCAGCATCATCTCTCCGAACCCGCCGGGGAACGCCGCGGAGAACCCGATGGTGTGTTTCGCTCCGTCGGCGTCGAAGAGTCGTGGTATTGCGACAACGATATCACCCGGGCTCAGGTCGGGCCGTTCGGGACCGGGATCGATGACCTCGGCCGAGAACTCATGCCCGAGCACGAAAGCTGCCGCAGGGTCGACTGAGACAGCGCGGATCGGGCTGTGCGGCGCCCGTTGTGCGGCCTCCCTGCGCAGACTGTCAACCTCATCACCGTGGTCAATCACACTCAGGTCGGAGCCACATATCCCGCTCACGTTCGTCCTCACCAGCACCAACCTGCCGGATCGCACCGGGTCGGCGACGTCCTCAACGGACACACGCCCCGCGAGAAGAACCGCGGCTCTCACGACGGAACCCTCATTCCGGTTCGGCCCACATCTCCGCGGACACGCTTCCGCCAACGAGGTGCCCCTTCACGAGATCAACAGGTCCCGCAAGAAGTTCGCCAAGGAGCGGCTTCATCCCCCGCATCCTCTCTGACGTTCTGTGCTCCTCGAATGCGGCGGCGTGCGTGTACAACTCGTAGAACCACACCACATCATCATCCGCATCATCGGCATGCATGAGGTACACCAGCGTGCCGGGCTCATCCTCCGCTGCAGACAGTCCTTCACCCAGGACGTCGAGCAGTTCATCCCTGCGACCCGGTTTCGCCCGAAGCCGAGCGATCAGCGCCATCCGTGTCATGGGTTCTCCTCATTGGGTTATTCAAGGGGTTGTGCAACGGAGCGTACCAAGGAGACAGCCGGCATGAGCTGATACTCTGAGCCTGTTGGAGTGATCGTCGATGGGGATGCCGGAGCACCAAGGCAAAGGTGTCGGCATCAACGGTCAGTTGACCAGTTCCTGTCTGGCTGTTCTCGGTGTCGAAATCTGACGCCTAGCTGTGACAACCGGGGACGTTGTCCCTGGCGGAATGGTGTGATTGGGTGAGCCCTCCTTGCGAGACTGTGGGTTAACGACTCGCAGCTCGAAGGAGGGCTCATGGCTTACGGTAGAACACAGCATCCGAATGCGCCGCTTACCCCGGTAGGACGCCGACGTATGGTGGCATGCGTTTTGGATCAGGGATGGACGATCGTCACGACCGCTGAGCGGTTCC
>BDTL01000013.1 GCA_002898115.1 bacterium BMS3Bbin02
GGGGACCGAGATCAAGCTGGTGCCGGTGGGGTCCAAGATGGAGCTACGGGTGAAAGGCCCGAGCGTAACCCCCGGCTACTGGCGCCAACCAGAGCTCACCGAGACGGCTTTTGACGACGATGGGTTCTTCAAGATGGGGGATGCCGGCAAGCTGGTCGACATCGATGATCCTGCCAAGGGCCTGGTCTTCGACGGCCGGATCGCCGAGAACTTCAAGCTGTCATCGGGCACCTGGGTCCACGCCGGGGACCTTCGTGTTGCGGCCATCGCCGCGTGTGCTCCCGTGATCCAGGACGCCGTCGTCACCGGGCACGACCGCGACGAGATAGGCCTCCTGATCTTTCCGAACGTTGCTGCGTGTCGGGGCTTGATCGCGGAAGCAACCGATGCCATGGGAGTCGGGGAGTTGGTCGTTCATCCGCTCGTACTTGAGACGGTGATGGCGGGGCTGGGAAAACACAACGAACACAACCCGTCGGGGAGCAGACGCATCGGACGAGCACTGCTTCTGGCCGAGCCCCCCAACATCGATGCCAACGAGATCACCGACAAGGGCTACCTCAACCAGCGAGCCGTCCTCGATCACCGGGCCGGCCTGGTCGAGCGCCTGTACGGGGACGGCGGGTCCGACGTGGTGGTCGTCTGAGGTGCGCCGCTATCATCGTCACCCCGAACGGTGAGGTGCCGGTGCAGGATCGAGCGTTGCGAAACCTCGGCATGTCCGTGCTCATTCTCGTCGGGATGAAGGTGCTTTTCCGATGGAACGTCTCGATCGTCGGCAGCCTCGTGTTGACCTTCATCGTGTGGGTCGTGATCTCGGCAGTGAACCGGCGTTGAGCACTCGAGGGGTCTCAGCTACTTCGTGTCGACCTCGTAGATCCTGTCGATGTAGCGGGTGATCAACTCTTTGACCGCGCTACGGGATGGGAACGTGGCCGCCATACCGTACATCGGCGCCGCCCCGGTAGTGGCCTCACCGCCGGTCGTCCGGGCCTGGTGAACAGAGTCGGCGAGATCTGAGAGGAACCGCTCGGCAACACCGGGCTTCGTATGGCGGAGCGTGACGGCGATGTGGACGGCAGGTGGGTGGTGCAGTCCGTTGAGGCTCCAACCCCGCTGCGCCATCTGCGCCATGGCCTCGTAGATGTTCACCTCGTCGGAGGCGAACGCAATCACCCACAACGGGTCGCCGAGTACACGCAGACCGTCGATGGCCCCGATCCCTTCCTTGATCTGTGCACCGGTCGCAAGGATCGCCTCTGTCGCTTCCAGATAGCCGTCCTCTCCCATCGCCACGAGTGCGGCCCACGCGACAGCGAGGAGACCACCGGGGCGACTCCCCGCGAGGGTGGGGGAGTAGTACAGCCCGCCGGGCCACTCGGTTGCGACGTAGAACTGGCGCCGTCGCAGGTCCCGGCCCCGGTACAGCACCACCGAGGTGCCCTTGGCTGCGTATCCGTACTTGTGCGTGTCGGCCGACATCGAAGTGACACCGGGAAGCCGGAAGTCGAACGGGGGAACGTCGTAGCCGAGTCGCTCTGCCCACGGCAGTACGAACCCTCCGAGGCAGGCATCGGTGTGGAACCCGACTCGGCGCTCCCTCGCCATGTCCGAGAGTTGTGGGATCGGATCGATCACACCGTGAGGGAACCCGGGCGCCGACCCGACGATCACCACGGTCCGTTTCGTCACGGCCCGCGCCATTGCATCGACGTCTGCCCGCAGATCGTCTGCCACGGGGACCTTGATCTGTGTGTACCCGAAGTACGCTGCGGCCTTGTCGAAGGCGACGTGAGCCGAGTCGGGGAGGACCATCTCGGGTTTCGAGAACCCGGCGCTGTCGCGGTACGCCTTCATCGCCATGATGATCGACTCGGTTCCGCCCGATGTCACCGTACCGACGATCTCGTCACCCGCCTGGGCCGCGATGCGCGAGCCAAGCATGCCTGCGGTCATTGCGACGATCTCGGACTCGAACTTCATCCCCGACGGCCACAGGTCGAGGTGGAGGGGGTTGGACTGTGATTGGAGGGCGTAGACACGGTTGAGGAACGCGATGTGCTCGGCGTCACCGTGGTAGACGGCCCCCGATGCGTACCCGTCGCTCCACTCGTGGCGTTCGGCGTCGGCGAGCGCTTCGATCTCGGCGATGATGTCTTCACGGCTACGGCCGGTCTCGGGGAGACGGTCATAGACCGGGACGTCGGCTTTGGGACGTACCACGGGCGCAGCATCGAGCATCGCCTCGTACTCGGCGTCGAGCATCGCGCGAACCTTGGGGATCCGCCCCGCCCCACCGATCACGGCTGAGGCGAGGCGTGGGGGGAGCTTGTCGATCAATCTCTTGGCTCTGTCGGCAGTGCTCATGGGTTCCTCAGGTGTTGATGCGACGGTAGATACCGCGGTTGGCTTTGTGGATCTTGCGGAACGTCGTGTACCCGGCGTCGTACACGGCCCGGTTCACCGGGTTCGGCGCCCGCTCAGCTGCCGTTGGGGCGGATGCGTCGATGTCGGCCCACGCGACGTGACCAAGGGATGCGTGAGCGAGCATGCCTGCGCCACGGACGTTCACCCACAGCGGTTCCTCCCTCTGGAGGATCGTGCGGTCCAGCACATCTGCGTGGATCTGTGCCCACAGGTCCGAGCGGGCGCCACCGCCAACCATCGAGATCGGGTCGAGGCGCCGTTTCGTGAACCGTTCGACGGTTTCGAGCAGCCAACGCGTGTTGTAGGCGACACCCTCGAACACGGCACGGATCATCTCGTCGCGCCCTGTGTCGAGCGACTGGTTGAAGAACCCACCTCGCAGGGTCGAGTCTTC
>BDTL01000014.1 GCA_002898115.1 bacterium BMS3Bbin02
GATCGAAGCGGCGGTCAGCTCCGGCTCGTTTGAGTCCGTTGCCTTGCTCTTCGAAGCTGGTGCTAAACCCGTTGGGGCAGTCTACGAAGCGGTTGCTGTCGGCGAGTTGGATATCTTGAAGTATCTCCTGAACCAGGGGATCGCGATCGATGTGGCACCCCCCAGCGACGCTACGTTCCCCGAAAAATCACTACTGGCCCGTGCCGAAGCAACCGGCCGTACTGAGATCGCCCAGTTTCTACGAGACTTGGGTGCGAAATGATGCGTCGAACTCTCCTTCTGGTGGTCCTGATCGCTCTCTTGGCGTCGGCGTGCAGCAGCAAGGAAGCCGAACCCGAAACCGTCACCGCAATCGAATCAGAACTCCAGGACTTCGAACGACAGCTTCTCGTCCACGAGGAAGCCATCGCAGACTGCATGAGAGCACAGGGATTCGCCTATGTCGCCGGCCTCCCTTCCGACTGGGTTCTCGAGAAGGCAGCCCAGCTCGACATCGCCAGAGGAGGCGACGGCCTGGTGGATGTCGAAATACCACCAGATCCCAACGAAGAGGCCATGGCCCAGGCTACTCCCGAAGAACGCGAAGCATTCAGCCTCGCATATTGGGGGGATATCTCCGACGGTGGACAAGTCGAGGGCTGCTACAACTCCACGTACGAGGCAGTCTGGGGCACAGACCTCGTCGAGGACGACACGGCGGCGATCGAAGACATACTCCGACGTATCGACGCAGACGACCGAGTAGTCGCCGCGTTGCACGAATTCACGACCTGCATGGGTGCACGCGGCTTCGACGTGGCGACCATCGACGGCGTCTCTCGACTTATCGGAATTGAACGCGAGTCACTTCGGCTCAAGGCGGCCGAGGAAGGTAAGTCACCCGAGGATGTCGAAGGATACGAGTCCCTCTTGTCCTTCGAGCTTGCCGCGAATGTGGCATACGACGAATGCATCGCGGCGTACAACACTACCTACGACGAAGTGCATGTTGAGTATCTTCAGAACTACTACGCAGACCAATAGTCCGCCGATACTGGGCCACCCGCGTGGCTCGCTTTCGGGCCACGACAATGGGCCTCTGACTGAGGGTTGAATGCGTTTAACCGTCGTTCGTACCCACCGCAAGTTACAGGAGTGGCCCGACGATACCGATATTGTCGAACGATTCGTCAACCGATCGGCCGACTTTGGGCTGACAACCGGAACCTGGGCACCCCCGAACCTGGCACATCGTTTGTTATCGAGAGCCGTAGCGCTCTTCCAGTTCGGCGAACTTGACGAACAGACCCGCGGCGTCGTCGATGAGCCGCTTCTCGTGCTCGGCAGCGAGCTCGAGAAGATCATCCACAAGAGGTGTGACACACTCGATGTCCACGGTCATGATCTCGATCTCCTCGGCGCGCAGCTCCGCAACCGCAACCGCGTCATAATTCTCCAACAACTCGTTTACCCGGGACTGAAAGGACTCCGCAATGCTGGCGAACCGGTCCCGAAAGTTGTAACCCTCGGCCGCCATACACCGTGACCACGTATCCTGCAGTTCGATATAACGCGGATCGGCGTTGAAACGCTCAAACGCCTCCTGCTGGAGATCAAACTTCTCGTCGCTCGCCTCGTAGAACAACGCATCGCTGTTGAGCTGAGAGCAACCGGCCTTTTCTCCTCCCTCTTCAACAAACGGGTCAAAGAGAGCCTCCAAGTAGGCGCGACGTTCCACCGCTGAGAGACCCGCAACGATCGCCGTATTCGGGTCTTCTTCCTGGGAGATCCGGAACTGTTCCACCGAGAAAGCGAAACCATAACCGTTCTCCATCGCCCAGACCGGATCGGGGATCTGCGCGAGCGTGCCAACGTCCGGAGGGTCCACAAAATCTCGCGGAACATACGGAATGTAATCGAAGCCCTTCGCAGTCATGCACTCGGCAATACCCTCCTCCTGCACCATCTGAACAGCGCGGCGGTCAAGACCACCGTACAACGCGACGGTCTCGTACCCGACGGTGGGCTCCTCCGCTACCCGGCCTCCGCCACACGCCGCCGCGACCACTACGAGTGCAAGCGCCACCGCCACGAGGCGCATAGGAAACCGTTTTGGTGACGCTTGACGGGAATAATCCTGGTCAGGCGTCACGAAAACTGGTTACTCGGTGGTCGATGCCGTGTCGGCGCTTTCATCCTCATCATTTCTTGGTTTGTCTGTGGGCGGACGGTCCGCGATCGCGATCGTGCCGCCCGGCTGGGGCAGACCCCAGGACCGTTGTTGCCAGGCGCCCTGGACCCACGCGCCGACTCCCATCAGCACGGTCGCAACATAGAGGGCTACGCCGACTGCGGGGATAAGGGCCACGATGAACCGCAGAGCAATCGCGCCCACCAGGAAACCGGCGATGATGCCTCCTCGGTTGCTTAGCGCTCGCGCACCGACCGCGGCGAGCACGGGAACCGGGGCGAAAGCGACGGCCACGATAACCAGGGCGAAGAGCGCAATCGAGAGCGGAATGCCGACGAGGGTGATCGCAAGCGCGCCACCGACCGTCACCCCCAGGACCACCGCGACGACCCCGTAACCAAGGGATCGGTAGGGATGTTTCTCTGCAAAGACCGTTGCCCGGGCGGTTGTCGAACGGAAGAGGTAGATGATCACCAAACCACCGACGAGAAAACCGAGCCACGACACGAGGGTCGCGATCGACACGTACACCGAAAGGGGAAAACTCAGACCGGCCGTGATCGGCGTAGTCAACCCGGCGATCGTCGCACCGCCGCTGATGTGGGCCTCGCGAGGAGACCGGTAGGTGAGGTCGCCGCCGATATCGGCTGTCGATTCGACCGTGAGAGTGTCGAT
>BDTL01000015.1 GCA_002898115.1 bacterium BMS3Bbin02
CAGGAACAGCTCATGGAGATCGCCCGGGTATGTGCCGGATTCACCCCCGGGCAGTCCGACAAGCTGCGTTAGGCAATGACCCACAAACGGTCCGATGAGGCCATGGAGCAGCTTCGTGACGAGGTGTACGAGGGGATGGCCGGCAACGGGGTGACGGGGGCGAGCGCCGACGAGATCTGGGAGAAACTCCAGGGGTTTGCGGCATTCGGGTTCCCGGAAAGCCACTCGGTGTCCTTTGCCTACATTGTGTATGCGGCCTCATGGCTGAAATATCACTGGCCGACCGAGTTCTTCATGGGGCTGTTGAATGCGCAGCCGATGGGGTTCTACTCGCCGAACTCGTTGATGCAGGACGCCATGCACCACGGGGTTGTCATGTTGGCGCCCGACGTCAACGAGTCGTGGTTCGACTGCACCGTTGAACCGTTCCACGCCGAGATGGACGACGTTGCGAGTTACCTGGGAATGTCATGGCGGCGGGGGAGAGGGGCGCTCGATGATCCGGTGCGCCTCGCCAGTGCCATGCGGATCGGGTTGCGGTATGTGAAGAATCTCGGTGACGCTGAGATCACCAGGGTTGAGGCCGCCCGCATCATCGGCGGACCGTTCGTTTCACCTGAGGATCTTGCCCAACGAACCGGTCTCAACGAGTCGGCGTTGGAGGCGCTTGCGGCGTCCGGTGCAATGGCCCCGCTCGGTGTCGGGCGACGCGAGGGGATTTGGGCGGCGGGTGCGCTCGGCCGTCTCGGTCCGGACAAGCTGGCGTTGGTCGAGGGGGCGGAGGCGCCGCCGTTGAAACCGATGAATCCGGTCGAGGAGATGCAGGCGGATCTCTGGTCGACGGGTATCTCGGCGTATCACCCGGTGGCGTTCATCAGGGATCGGCTCACCAATATCGGGTGTCTCACGGTGAGTTCGACGTTGAACCAGCGGCGTAACCAGGAGATGATCAAGGTGGGTGGCATGATCACGCACCGCCAGCGCCCATCCACCGCGGCCGGGGTGCGATTCATCAACCTTGAGGACGAGACGGGTTTGTTAAATGTCGTGGTGTTGCCACCGGTGTGGGATGCAAACTTTGAGGTTGCTCGCAAGGCGATCGGTGTGGTGATCGAGGGGAGGCTTGAGTATCGGGATGGCGTGACGAACCTGGTTGCCCAACATTTCACCGAATGGCCTCTCGAAGCCCCGGTGACCAAAAGCCGTGACTTTCGTTAGCCACCACGTGGCCACCACTTCTTGTTTTGGCGTCCGTCTGTACCGGATACCGCCCGCACAGATGGGCGCTAAAACAAGGGGCAGGGTTAGAGAGGTGAACGAAGTAGGTCAGCCAGGTGATTCGGGTCGTCTGTGGCGACAAACCGCTGCCTTCCGTCGGCTGTCGAAATTCGCACCCCGCCGGGTGGCATGACGCCTTCCAGAACCCATCGAGTTAATCCGGTCGGTTGTAGCCACTCGACCGTGTCGATCGAAGAGATCGTGTCCAACTGAACTTGCAGCAGACGGATAGCGAGAAGCCGTACCGTGAGGCTGCTGGGATCGACGTCGACAACCATACGGACAAATGACAGCGCCAGGAGCGCGATCGTCACCCAGGTCGTAACCGCTAGCCAGCTAAGGATGCTCAGTCCACCTGCCCCGGCCAACTGCGCAAGAGCTGCGACTCCCGATGTGGCTACGATCGCTACACCTGTCAATCGGAGACTCCAGAGCGGCCGTTGCTCGGTATATTCAAGTTGAGGGACCATACGATGCCCTTCGTCACGTGCAGGCTGCAAGACATGTAACCGCACCGTACCCGATTCATGGCACGAGACTCCAACACCTCGGACTAGCGGGCGTTGGAAATGCGAGACAAGCACTCACGAACCACCCTCAGAATCACTCGAGAATCTTCCTGTTTCCAGCGTCGAATCGTGTGCAGATGGACGCCGAAACAGGGAGACGGTTAGATGCCGGGGAGGCGGAAGCTTCCGTCGGTGAACAATCTCGGGTGCAGCACAAACACGATCGAGCCACGTGCTCTACCGATATCGGTCCAATGATTGATCGTGAGGTCGATGCCAACCGCCGTTGCGGTCTTGATCTGGACGTTGGCGCCGGTGAGATGCGCCGCGAGCTGGCCCCACGTCGGCTGGTGACCCACGATCATTAACGTCTCGACGTCCTTCGGTGCCTCGGCAACGACGGCAAGTGCGCCGTCGACCATCGTTCCGTACAGCCCGTCAGCGACCTCGATCGGACAGTCCCACGCACCTGCCGACACCGCGATCTCCGTCGTGGTGCGTGCCCGAACCGCCGAGGATGTGATGACGTGCTGGGGGGTCTGCCCCATTTTTGCGAGAGCGACTCCCATGACACGGGCCGAGCGTTGTCCGCGACGGTTGAGGGGACGCTCGTGGTCCGGGGCGTTGGCATCCCAGTCGGATTTGGCGTGGCGCATGATGATGAGTCGTTTCATCACGCCAGCCTATCTCAGCTCCCCGAACATTCGGGTGACCGCCAAAGGCGATCCGGCTTGTCTCGATCGCGGTAGCCTTAGAGAGTTCCACCAGGAGGAAACCCATGGCCCTGCAACCAGAGATCGAAAAGGCGTTGAACGATCAGATCACCGCGGAGTTCGCATCGTCGTATGCGTATCTCGGGATGGCAGCGTTCCTTGAAGCCGAGAGTCTGCCGGGGATGGCGCAGTGGATGCGAACCCAATCTCAAGAAGAGTGGACGCATGGCATGAAGATCTACCAGTTCGTTCTCGACCGTGACGGCCGGGTTGCCCTTGGTCAACTAGATACCGCGACGACCGAGTTTGACTCGCCGTTGGCGGTATTTGAGGCGGCCGCAGCTCACGAACGTAAGATCACCGGACTCATCAACGATCTCTATGCCAAAGCGACCGAGGCACGTGACTTCGCGTCGTTACCGCTGCTCGATTGGTTCGTTGCCGAGCAGGTCGAGGAAGAGGCTGCGGTGAACCAGATCGTTGACGACCTCCGACGTGCCGGCGG
>BDTL01000016.1 GCA_002898115.1 bacterium BMS3Bbin02
GGCTCGTCACGCTGCCGTTCACGGACAACGCCGTACTGTGGCACATTCGCGCAGGCGAGCTTCAGGCGGCGTCTGGAAGCGTTCTCCGTGTAGACCCGTGTTCGGTCAGTCACGGCGGGCTCGCGTGGCGTACACAATCATGGCTTGCCGACCTCGCGTACGCCTGGTTCGAACGGTTCGGACCGGTACTTTCATGGGCGCCGTTCCTGATGTTTGTCGTTGCGGGGTTAACCATTGCGTCGATTGGTTTGGGAAGCTGGATGGCGACCCGTGACACAAACACCGCGGCTCTTACGATGGTCGTTGGATTCGCGACGCTTGCGCCGTTTGTCGCCGCGCGACCCACGGTGTTCTCCTACGCTTTGTTGAGTCTTCTCGTCGTCGTCGTGCGCGTCGAGCGGCTGTGGTGGGTAGCGGTACCGCTGATCTGGGTCTGGGGGAGCGTGCATGGTTCGTTCCCTGTCGGGATCGGCCTACTTGTGCTCGTCGCGGTCGCCCTCAAGAGCCGAAAGCTGTTTGCAATCGCGGCACTCAGCGCCGTAACGGTCACCCTGGGGGCGCACGGGTTTGCCGTGGTGGACATTCTGCAAGCGTTTCTTGAGAATCGTGATGCCCTGAGCGTGATCAGCGAATGGCAGCGCCCCGACTTTGCCAACCCGTTCCTCCTGCCGTTCGTGGTTGTCGTACTCGGTGTCGTGTTGGCGTTCACGCGAAAACGGTTAGTGGCGTGGGACCTCATCGTCATCGGACCCTTTGTGGTCTATGCCCTTGTCGCTGAAAGGAACATTCCGCACGCCGCAATCGTACTCCTTGCCGGGTTTGGCGGCGGCTGGGCATCGCGCCGCGGGCGTGCAGCGCAGAAACCTCAACGGACGCCCTCACCCGGCGAGCGCCGCCTCGTCGCATGGGGGCTCGTTGTCGTGGCGCTCATCGGCGCCGTGGGGCTCACTCGAACCGTCGGGTGGAGTCCCAGTCGATTCCCGTCGCCAGCCGTGACGGACGCTCTCGCTCGCAGTGAGGTACTCACCGATCCGGCCGTGGGTGGGTATCTCGTGTACGTGGGCTGGCCGGAGCAGCCAATCTTCATTGATGACCGGGCGGAGCTCTTCGGATCAAAGATTGTCGATGTTGCTCGCGCTCTCGATGGCGATGCCGGCGTCATTGCAGCGTATGACCTCGACCAGGTGCTGGTACGCCGTGACGGGGTACTTGCCGATCGTCTGCGCGCTGCGGGTTGGACTACAAAGGCCGACGACGAGCAGTGGGTCCTGTTGGGACGGTAGACGACTGTTTGACCAGGTTCGTGCCGGTCCGTGTCTGTCGATCCCGGGTGGTAGTGAAACAAGAGAAGGGAGGGAAGAGCGAACGCTCTTCCCTCCCTTCTCTGAGTCCTAGTCGGATGGTGCCCTTAGAGGGAGCCACCGATTTCGACGAAGGATGTTGAGACCTGACCGCCGACGAACTGGATTGCGGCAATCGCGACAATAGCGATCAATGCGACGAGCAGCGCGTATTCGACGAGGCTTGCGCCGTCTTCGTTTGAGATCCGGGCTTGGATTGCATTCCAAAGCATCATGTGTTCTTCCTCCTGTAGCAAGGTGATCCATTGCCAAATCTACGGTATAGGCCCAATTTGGGCCATAGGTCGCTCGGCCTATTTGCTACATAGGGTTACCTACGACTACGGAGAGTAGTCGTAGGTTGGCGGTCGGTTTAGGTGTCTCTTTTGTGGAGACCAAGCCTGATTGCCTCCACAGCCGCCTGGGCTCTGTCGGCGATTGCGAGTTTTTCGTAGATCGACGCGAGGTGGTTCTTGACGGTCTTTTGTGAGATAAACATTGCGTCTGCTATCTCGTCGGTTGCTGAGATGCCCGATGCGAGAAGCCCCAAGAGCTCGCGCTCGCGCGCCGTGAGAGCTGAAGCGCCGGCATCAAGGACCGGTTGTCTATGACGATCAAGAATCTCATCGAGGTCGTCCGCACCGATGAGCATCTCACCGGCCGCGGCCGCTCGTATGGCGGCGGCAAGGTCCGGGAGTCGAGTTTCCTTGGAGAGGAATCCGACGGCGCCCGCGGCCTCGGCTCGTTTGAGATTGTCGTCACCTGTGTGCATAGTCATGACAATTGCGGCAGGCGCGTTCTTGAGCTTGCGCAAAGCCGCGATGCCGGTGAGCTTGGGCATCTCAATGTCGACGAGCAGAACGTCGGGATCCTGCGCTTCTACGAGCGTTACAAATTCTTCCCCGTCTCCTGCTGTTCCAACGACCTCAAGGTCTGGAACGGCGTTAAGGGCTTCCTTCAGGCCTCCGAGCAATAGATAGTGGTCGTCGGCGATTGCGATGCGGATCATGTGTCCACCTTCCATGTCACGGTGATCGTCGTTCCCCGTCCGGGTTCTGAGTCTAGGGAGACGTTCCCGCCGATTGCGGTGGCGCGTTCTTGCATGCCGATCAGGCCGTAGTGACCGGCCGGGCGAGTTTCGGGGTCGAACCCGAGGCCATCGTCGGTGATCATGACCGTACCCTGGGTCGCATCTGCATCGCCGTGGATAGTTATCGTTGTTGCCTGCGCGTGGTTTGCAGCGTTGCGAACTGCTTCCGCGACGATTGCTTTGATCTCCGATGCAACGGCGGTGGGCGGAGTTCTGCGCTCGCGCAATTCGATGCTCAGGGCCGGGCCGGGCGACCCGATGTCATACCCCAACGAATGGGCGTGATCTGAGAGGCTTTCGAGTGTCGGCGAGCGGAGATCTTCGACAGTTTCGCGAACCGCTTGGACAAGCGTCGCGACGTTCGAGCGCAGCGAATCGAGATGCCTAATTCCGCCCTCGGATGTCGTTGTGTCCATCATGGCCATGTCAATGCCGAGTCCGATCGAGGCGAGGCCGGGACCGATATTGTCATGCAAGTCACGAGCGACTCGAGTCCTTTCCTCCACGACGGCGCGGCGTGCGATTTCGCGGAGAAGGACGATGTTGTCAAACGCCAGTGCGAGTGGTCGTAGAGCTTCGAGGATCAGCTCCTGGTGGTGGGCAATACCGGCGTCGGGTGATTCCCAAAGTTCAAGACGACCGAGCGCTCTCTCTCCCA
>BDTL01000017.1 GCA_002898115.1 bacterium BMS3Bbin02
CGACGTCGTCGCCCGCATCGGGCCACAGGATGCCCTTCGCGCTGACCTGGCCGCGGAACCGAAGGGGCGGTGCGGCTTCTGCCATCGGACCGGCCACCCGGGTGGCTCGCACGTACGCCAACCTCTCCGCCTGCTCCACGGCGAGATCACGCACCAACGACCAATCGGCGCGTCCGGCGAGCACTCGGATCGCTTCGACGATCATGTCAGCCGACACATCCCACGCATCTCCCCACCGAGCAAGATCCAACAGGATCTGCTCCACCGTCGTTTGATAGCCACGCGCCAGCTCCGTATCCACGCGCTCGAGATCGAGCCTGTCCACGACTCGTCGATGGAAGCGAATACGACCGAAGCGCGTCTTGAGGGGCGGCCGCTGCTTCGGCGTAACAACCGAGCCTTCCCCAATGGCGCGCGGTATGACCCCGTGCATCCTTGCCGCCGAAGGCCCCATCAACGCGACCTGGTCGGCGCCATAATCGGCCACCGCAACGCCGAGACTCAAGGCCTCGATCGTTGGCCGCCAAACGTGACCCCCGATGAACTTGGCAGGCACTACGGCGTAGTAGCCACGAGCAAACCGCACAACGGCACCCGTCTCCTCAAGACGTGCAAGCTCAGCGGTCGGGTTGACGTACATCTCGGATAGGTCGCGCGGCCGAACCACCCGAACCTCGCGAGAAACCAGCGCTGCCGGCACCTGCGATGTCGCCATACTCAGCCCCCATCGTGTCGTTGATACTACAGATCTAGCCTAAGAGGCGAGAATCATACTGGCAAGAACATACGATCGACTCATTGACCACAACACCGGAGAACTGACTGAGTTTGCCACGTCTTTCGAGTTCACGACGAACCGTCCGCCGAGCGCCGTCTCGAACCTGCTGATCCGACACACCCAGCGCGGCAGCCACCGGACCGAGCGCGTGGCCGTATGTGGTTGAGCGCCCGGAAGGCCCTGGCGGCGGGCAATCACGGGCATCTGGAGTGACTTAAACCCTTGACCTTCTGATCCGTAGCCAGAATCAGGGTGTTCGGACGACGTTGGCGATTCGGCGGAATACCCTGTGCCCCTTGGGTTCTCGCCTCTCACTGGTTCGCGCTGTTTGTGGTCGTTTCTCATCCTCCCGCGGACCAAATGCGGACCAAGCCAGACCATCGGTCCATCGGTCACTCACCCGCGGACCGCGCTCAGTCGGGTTCGTAGCGAGGTCGGCGATGCGTGATGGCCAACCGCCTGACCTCGAAGACACCGATGTGTGTCGGCGAGTTCGACGAGATCGGGGTAAAGGGGGGAAAAGCGGACGTTGCGGAGTTTCCGGACTCGGACATGCAGCCAATGGTGCTCGCCGATCTGGGCAGCCGGATCGGGCGGCGGGTGAAGAGCTCACGAACTCAGGTACTATGCAGCAAAGAGTAGGCTGCCGTCGGTCGGGGCGATTCACGAGGCCGCCATGTTGCCGAGTCCACTGGCCCTGTGGATCGATAGCTATCGGGTGTGCGGTGTTCGGAGGCTGTGGAAGCCGTTGATTTGGGAGCGACCCGAGCACGGTTGCTCAGCCGAATGAATCCGACACTCCCTCCGACGAGGCCCACCGAATTCCTCAATACCCACTGACGAGGCACACTGCACATATGCGACTGATCCACCTCGTGCGTCATGGACGTACCACATCGAATACGAAGAAGCGAGTGATGGGGTGGATCGACGAGACGATCGAGACGACCTCGCAGCCAGATACAGAAGCCGTGGCACAGGCGCTGGCCTGCGAGGACATCGGCTTGATTGTGTCGAGTCCCCTGCGGCGGGCGGTGGCGACGGCGGCTCCGCTTGCAGCGTTGGTCGGCCTCGAACCGCGAATCGACGACCGCTTTGGCGAGATGCATGTGGGCCCGTGGGAGGGCTCGTCCGAGGATGAGGTTGCCGCGCAGTGGCCCGCCGAGTGGCTGTGCTGGCGGACCGAGCCGCACAGGCTGGATCTCCACGGTCGTGAGACATTGGCCGAGTTGAACGCTCGGGTAGCCGAAGCACTCGATGAGCTCGCCTCCGAGTCAGTCTTGGGCGACACCGCTGTCGTGTTCACCCACGACGCCGTGGTGCGGGCCGCCGTCGCTTGGGCGCTCGGCACTGGGCCGGAGATCTACCGCCACGTGGACATCGCCAACTGCTCAATCACGACGGTGCGTGTCGACAACGGCCTTCCTCACCTTTCGCGGATGAACGACATCGGCCACCTCGTTCGGACCCGTGGCCAAGAGTAACTCCGAAGGCGTGGACCTCGCCACGCGGCCGCGTCTGTCGCCGACGCTCACTGGTTGGTGGCGGGCGCGCACAACCTGTCGGGCAAGCACCGCCAGAGAGGTGACCACCGCGATACCGCTTCCGGCGAACCCATCGGGGTGACCGGGCCGGGCGAGCCCGACGAAGCGGAGCCCTGCCTCCTTGGCAATCGCGGCGTCGCGTAGCGAATCACCGACGAAGAGCACATCGCTCGGAGCGACACCCATCAAGACCACCCACTCCGCGAGCTGGTCCACTTTGAGGTGGTCTGGCCGCCACCCGTCGATCGTGGTCGCAAGTTCGGACAGGCCATGGCGCCCGCAAAATCGGTGAATAAGCTCAGCCCGAGTGCTGCTGCACAACAGGATGGGCACGCCAGCACGCCGGAGATGGGCGAGGGCCGGGCGAGCGTCAGTGAACGGTCGACAGCCCTCAACGATGGTTTCCTTTTCGGATTCGAAGCGGGCGGCGACCTCGTCAGCGCGGAGATGGCCCGCGGTGATGACTTCGAGCTGGGTAGCGAAGTCGTCACCAGCGGTCGCGAGGTAGCGGCGAGTCGCCCCGTCTCGCGTCAGGTCGAACTCGGCGGTGAGCAACGAGACAGCGACGTCGGTGAAGGCGCCCATGGTGTCGGCCACCGTGCCGTCGAAGTCGAACACTATGGCCCGGACTCCCAGGTAATCGGCACCGGGACCCTCCACCCACCACGATGCCCGCAGCCGCACGCTGACTATCCAGCTACACAGCGCCCCGATCACAATCATGGCGGCGAACAGAGCGCCGGCGTGGATCGCCGCTCCGATCGCGCCGAGCGTCAGAATCAGTAGCCGCAGGTCGCGGCCTCGGCCCCCCGCGAGGAGAGTGCCGCCGTAGCGGTGATCGAGATCGACGGCGGCCTTGGCTG
>BDTL01000018.1 GCA_002898115.1 bacterium BMS3Bbin02
GGATCTTCTATTTCCTTGCGCGGGCGATTCGCCGGCCCAATATGAACCCCGAGGGGATGGAACCGGCGTGCCCACCACCAACGGCTTCCACCCAGGCGCTGGCCAAATACAGACCCTTGACGGGTGTCTTGGCGGGCAGCCCCCCGTCGAACATGCCGACGCGATCAACGGTGTAGGCAAAACCGTTGAACGCACCGTCGGAATTATTTGTGTAACGGGTCATGGTGCGAGGAGTGCCGACCTCCATGACCTCGACATGTTCCCGAATACCGGGGAAACGTCGTTCCAAATCGGCGAGGATCTCCTCCGTCACTTCGGCCTTCTTCGCGGAATAGGCCGCGTCAGACAACCCCTTCCAGGCTGTTGTGAACTCGTTTCGGATCGTCGAGATCACAGACTTACCCGGAGGAGCCAGGTCGGGGTCCATACCGGTGTAGTGAATGACACCGTCGAATCCGACGTTTCTTCCCGCGACGGCCTCACGATATGTTCTGTTGACATCGAGGGCATCGAGGTGGGTCTCCACAACGGAATGATGCCGATCTCGACTAAAGGTTTCGAAGGGACAGTCGAGGCCGATGTAGCCAACGACCGCAGAAGAAGACGGCTCAAGATTCGCCATGATGTCCCGGTAGGACTGAGGGATGTGTTTCTCACCATCCAGCAGGCGGCTGAACGTGTAGAACGGATTGGCGTTTGAAACAACGACCGGAGCGCGAAACTCCCTGGCCCTTCCATCGCCATTCCTTCTAACCCTTCGGGAACGAACACCCACGGCACGACCTTCTTCGATGATGATCTCCTCCGCTTCCTGGCGAAGCATCACGGTCCCACCGAGTTCCTCCAGCCGCTCCACCAGCGCATTGGACAGAGACTGAGACGTGCCTTTGAGGTAGTAGATGCCGCTCCTGAGAAACCCACCCCAATCCAAGAGATAGAACATGCCCGAGATACGGTCCTGAGGTAGGCCGTAGTAGCCGGCCTGGATGGCAATTAGCTGCTTCAAACGGTCGTCGACAAAGTGAGCGTCCAGAATGTCGGCCAACGTCTGGCGATGGAGACGGAAAATGGTCGGTGTTATCAGACGGGCGAGGACGCGACGTATTTGTCTTGGCAGACTCGATAGCATCATCGCCCGTTGTGTCTCACTCATGATGCTGTCGATCAGGGTGGCAAGTTCTTCGACACCCTCCGCTTCCTCAGGGAACATTCGGCTGAGCTCATCGAGGTACTCCGGCCCGACATACAAGTCGCCGAGGTCGGTCTTGAGTTTCAAAGTGGAATCGAGCGGAATCGGGGTGATCTTGTCCATCACACCGAGTTGAGTGAGAATCTTGTTGAGATACCCACCCTCGCCCAGAGCGACGGTCTGATGCAGGCTGACCTCAAAAGTGAACCCCCTTCGCTTGAAGCAGCTCGCGTATCCACCGGGCACGTAGTGCTGCTCGATGACAAGGACCTTCTTAGCCTTGAGTGCCAGGGTGACGGCCGTCACTAAACCCGTCAGACCAGATCCGATGACGATGACGTCCCACTCGGTGTGCGGTATCTCCGGTGTCACGCTGATTTGGTGCTGTCCCCTCATTGTTCATACTCCCTTCCACCCAGACCGGACGTACGGTCGGGCCGCCGGTCAAAAAAATATCGCCTAGACATCGATGCCTCGCAGAAAGATGTCCAACAGTCCGGCTGCCTCGTCCTCAGGTGTTAGAAGCGGTCGATTCAAGGCGGTGGCGGACGTCACCAGACCGAAGACCATGGACATGAGAACGGCGGCTGCCTGCTGTGGATCCACATCGCGAAAAATGCCATCCGTCTGCCCTTGCGCTATTGCTGCACCCACTGTCGTGGTGTTCGTGTCCCAGAAGGTTCGGAATCCGGCGTCGAGCCACACCTGTCCATCGGGCACTTCGCGTTGCACGACCTGGATCAGATCCATGGATTGCTGAAAGACCTCAAGGGTCGCGAGAACCACCATATCAATGCACCGGCGCGGGTCCGTTTCGCTCTCGAAGGCCGCTAACGCATCAACGTCGGGACCCGTTTCCTGTTCCAGCAGGGCCAGCACAATTGCCTGCTTATCTGCGAAATGGTGGTAGATCGTCGCCTTACCAATGCCAGCTTCCCGTGCTAACTGTCGCATCGTGGTGGCCGTGAACCCGTGCTGCACAAACAGCCGCCGGGCGATCTGCAAGATCGTTGCTCGGGTGTCGGTTGTCGCCATTATGTCCTCCCGACCGTACGTACGGTCTGCATGAGTATCTCCTAACTTGGAGCCGATGTCAAGACCTGACACGGAGCTTTCGACTGCAACACCGGCAGCGGGAACACACACCGTAGCCCTCATCCGATGAAGCCGGCGCGGTTCCATCCCCTATGCACCCGGCGGATGTTCCCTCAGGCGCGCGGAGGTGAGCAGTAGAACTGTGCCCATGTGTCTTCATCGATCTCGGCTTATCCGCCCGCGTGCAGAGTTCCAAAGAAGTCCTCGTAGACCGAGTCGATCTGGAAACCATCGATGCCGACATCAAGGAACCGTTCAATGTCGTGACGCGCCGGCTCGACGTGGGCGCGGACCGGGTACAAGAACGTGTTTATCGCGGCGAACACCAGCACTCCCCTCCTCTGGAGCGCCTGCAACGCTGTCACAGATAGGTGTTGTGCCGGCCCAAACCAGTACTGTCCGTCAAGCGAGACTGGCCGCCCACCGATCGCCTGGTGTGTGTCTTCGTCGGAGACTGGGAACATCGCGGTATCGGCGAGGTGCCTCCGTTCGAGCGGATGACCCCACGCCAGAACAGCACCCGAGAGATCGTGTTCGCGTAGGAGACGCCCGATAGTCTTGAGGAACGTTTCCGAATCCTGCGTGTCACCCAACGACTTGATGTCCAGCATCACACCTAGTTCCAGCGATCGACACAGCGCAAGACCCTGCTCCAGCATCGCTATCGGCTCATCGGTTCCCACATACCGAGTCGCCGAGATCTCGTCTCTGGTCAGATCTCGGACGGCCACTCTCACGCCACAACTGGTGAGCAGGTTCCCTTCCCAGTCGTGGAACATCACAGGTTCGCCATCCTTCGCCCGGCGAATGTCGAGCTCGACCATGTCGTACCCGCGATCAGCCGCCAGCCGAATGGCCGCCAGTGAGTTCTCGGGTGTCGTCGGAGTGATCACACCGCCTCGGTGGGCAATGAGCAGGGGGTGCCGCTCTTGAACACGTTCCCTATCCCCAAGATCGATCAACCCCCCGGCTTTCGACGTTTTCACGCAGTTACCTCATGGCACCGTGGCTGTGCGCTTCACAACGGTCACCCGGCCAAGGTAGCACGGCGAACTCCACAACCTCCGCTCTCGCGCTTTGCGCGGCTGAAGTTCAATGAAAACAAGAGAGACACCCCAACCGACGGCGGTGGAGCCGGGGATGTGGCTTCCAGGAGAGCGGGCGCCGGCGCTATGGAGCTGCACACCAGGACAAGCATCCAGATTCAGCGGCA
>BDTL01000019.1 GCA_002898115.1 bacterium BMS3Bbin02
AGGCCGGGACGGTGCGGCTGTGGGTTCGGCGAGCAGAGACGGATCGGGGTGTCCGTTCGGGTCCGACGACCGAGCAGCTCGCTGAGCTGAAGCGGTTGAAGCGTGAGAACGCTGAGCTGCGCCGTGCCAACGATATTCTGAAAGCGGCAGCACATTTCTTCGGGGCGGAGCTCGACCGCCAACCAAAGAGATGATTGCGTTCATCGACGGACACAAGGACCGGACCAGTTGCGGGTTGCGGTGGGGAATCGAGCCGATCTGTGACCAGTTGCCGATCGCCCCAGCAACCTACTACGCGGCTCGGAATCGGACCCCGTCGGCTCGCGAGGTCCGCGACTGTGGACTGCGTCCCAAGATCTTGCGGGTGTGGGAGGAGAACCTGTGCGTCTATGGCGCCGACAAGGTGTGGGACCAGATGAACAAAGACGGTATCACGGTGGCACGCTGCACAGTGGAGCGCCTGATGCGAGATATGGGCCTCCAGGGCTGTAGGCGGGGCCGCATCTGGATACGGACCACGGTTGGGGATGACACGCTGGAGCGGCCAGCCGACCTGGTCAAACGCCGCTTCGAGGCTTCGGCCCCGAACCGGTTGTGGCTTGCGGACCTGACCTACGTCAAGACCTCCACCGGATGGGTCTACATCGCGTTCATCATCGACGTCTACTCGAGAATGATCGTCGGGTGGCAAGCGTCACGATCGCTACGCACCGACCTGGCAATCGACGCGTTGGAGATGGCGATGTACACCCGGGGCCGTACCGACAGCCTTGAGGGCCTGATCCATCACAGCGATCGTGGAGTGCAATATCTGTCGCTGCGCTACTCGCAACGCCTTTCCGACAACGACATCGTTGCATCGGTCGGATCCAAGGGCGACAGCTACGATAACGCGCTCGTCGAGTCCTTCAACGGTCTCTACAAGTGGGAGCTGATCTACCCGAAAGGACCCTGGACAGGACTCGCCGATGTCGAGTTCGCCACACTCACCTACGTCGAGTGGTTCAACAACCGTCGCCTCCACGGCGAGATCATCCCCGGACCTGGCTACACGACACCTGCAAACTACGAAGCCGACTACTACCGTCAAAACATCCCAACCGAACCGGTGAAGACCCAAACCCCCGAGTCTCTATGAAACCCGGGGCGGTTCATGTCCCGTGCCGCAATAGCTGGCCTACCCGGGAACCGTCGACGCAAACGCAGGATACCGGGGGCTCCGACAGCGTTGGATCTCGTCGACCGACAGTTCGCCAGGAGCGAGCCGGATCGCCTTTGGGTGACCGACATAACCGAACACCCGACCAGGGAAGGCAAGGTCTACTGCGCTGTTGTCCTCGACACGTTCTCACGTCGTGTTGTGGGTTGGTCGATTGACTCGTCACCGACCGCGACCCTTGTCACATCCGCGTTGGGGATGGCGATCAACAACCGTAATCCCACCGACGCAACGGTGATCCATTCGGATCAGGGCACGCAATTCACGTCATGGGTGTTCACCCGAAGGGCACAAGAATCCGGGCTCCTCCCGTCGATGGGATCGATCGGCGATTGCTTCGACAACGCAATGGTCGAGTCGTTCTGGGCCCGGATGCAGGTTGAGCTGCTGAACCGGAAACGGTGGAAGACCCGCATCGAACTCGCTAACGCTATCTTCGAGTACCTTGAGGTATTCCACAACCGTCAACGTCGCCACTCGAGCCTTGGAATGCACACCCCAATCGAGTATGAGAGAATCCACGACACCCAACACCGGTAGATGTCAACCTTTTTGAGACGGTTGGTTCATGGTTTCATTGGGTCGGGGTTTCCTCCTCGGGTTTGTTGATCCACGCAACCTGTGGGAGCGGTGGCGGTGTCGGCGGTTTGCGGACGAACCGTTCGGGATGTGTCTGGTAGGCGGCGTCGAGGACGGCTGCGCGTTGCTTCTGGATTGCTTCTGCGCGGCCGTAGTGCACGTTTGCGGGTGTGTGGTATCCAATACCTGAGTGACGGTGCTCGTCGTTGTACCAGGTGAAGAAACGTTGCGTGAAGCTGCGGGCATCCTCGATTGATCCGAAACGTGTCGGGAACTCAGGCCGATACTTCAACGTCTTGAACTGTGCTTCCGAGTACGGGTTGTCGTTCGAGACGTGCGGGCGGGAGTGGGTCTTGGTGACCCCAAGATCCGAAAGGAGCAAAGCAACCGGTTTCGACGCCATCGACGCACCCCGGTCCGCATGAATCGTCAACTCACCCCGGTTAACACCTTGGGTCCGGATCGTGTCGGCCAACAGCCGCTCAGCAAGATGGGCCCGTTCGACGTGTGCAAGCATCCATCCCGGTGTGTACCTCGAGTAGATGTCGATGATCACATACAGGTAGTAGTACGTCCATTTGGCTGGTCCCAACAGTTTTGTGATATCCCATGACCAAACGGCGTTCGGGCCGCCAGCTACGAGTTCAGGTTTTACCCGGGGAGGGTGGGTTGCCTGGCGGCGACGCTCGGACACCTCACCTTCGGCATCCAGGATCCGGTACATTGTTGACGTCGACGCCAAATAGACGCCTTCGTCCAACAACTTGGCGTACACAGTGGCAGGCGCCTCATCAACATGATCAGGTTCGTGCAGGACCCGCAGCACCTCTTTGCGTTCCACCTCCTCGAGTGCCCGAGGCTGGGGTGTTGGGACCCGGTCTGGTCTCACCGGGAGTGGGCTCTTACGATGCCACCGGTAATGCGTAGCACGAGGCCGGCCCACCGCCGTACACGCCGCAGTAACACCCACCAGCGGAGCCAACTCATTGATGGCGTCGTCGATCACTTCGGCTCGCCGCCGGTCTTGTGAGCGCTGTCGGTGGCGAGTTCCTCCAACAACGCTGAGAGTTTCCCCTGCACCTCGATCACCCGACGCGCCGTCCCCAACTCTTCCTCGAGGCGCCCGACACGTTGACGGAGCCGGGCGTTGTCCCGCTCAACCGGATCAAGCGGTTGGCGGCCAGATTTCGCCGCCAACGCCGCAAGGGCACCCTTGTCGCGTTGCTTACGCCACTCTGAGATCAACGACGAATACAAACCCTCACGACGCAGCAACGAACCCTTGCCCTCACGATCAAGAGTCTCGTACTCGGTAAGAATCTCCAACTTGTACCTCGCCGAATACGACCGGCGCTTCGCACGCTCAGGGACCTCAGGATCCGGATCATTCAAACGGCCACCATGGCTCTCCAACCGATCCTCTGCAGAAACAGACATACAACGACTCTCCTCTCGTCACCCTCTCAAGACAGTAAATCACCGACACGAACTGTCTCACACAAGGTTGACACAGAGGGCTCAGCCACACCCAGAGTCATCACACACTCCCACCTCGAGAATCACACCCGTGTAATTATCGCTCATCCAGAAACAAATCGCGAGCACCCACCCCGCGAAAGACACCAGCCTCCTAGAAACCAGAGCCGGGTGGCGGCTTCGAGACCGAACAACAGCCAACCAGCAACCAGGAGCTGCAAAGCAAGCTCCCAAGGAACGCCGAAGGCGTTCCCGTGGAGGTGAGGGGATTTGAACCC
>BDTL01000020.1 GCA_002898115.1 bacterium BMS3Bbin02
GAACACAAGATCACAGCAGCATGAACAAACAACTCAGTTGTCGACCAAAACGGGGCCACTCCACCCAAACGAATCAAAACCGTACACAACGGCCTGAACCCCGTCATCAACCTGGGACAGGGTTCCATCTGTCAACCAGGTCCGCGACAACAATCCAGTGGCACCCATCACCTAAGCCCCGAATCCCGACACTATCCCGAGATACTCCTGAACCTCTGCAAGCGTCATCACATAGCCGCCAGGTGCTGTGCGTACGTGGCTTGTGAGTAGAACAGCCCCCGGTCCATACGCCCCAGGGCTGAACACGTCGATCCCCAACGCTTGGCAATAGCGCTCCAACATGTCAGTCGTGAAATGATCACGCACCCTCCGAGTCTCATACACCTCCGGCTCCTCGAACACCTGCTCGGTACCATTGGCATGAAACTCCCACCTACTACCCGTAAACGTCACCGACACACCACGCACATAATTCAAGAAATCGGTGTCCAATGGCCCGAAAAGCTGGAACTGCACCGAACCCATCCTCCCCGAAGGCCTCTTCACACGATCATAGGTATGTGGATTCGTACGTACCGCAACACCCTGGCATTTCACTGTCCGGCTCAGATGCCCGATCGCACTAATCGGATCGCCACCATTAAGACCACCATCAAAATACGCCGTCCAATGCGACCCGACAGCCACCAACAACTCCCGCGGCCGACTTCCACCCTTAAGCGGTTCAAGCAGCGACAACACCTCAGGGAAACCGCCCCGAGGACGTGACACAGTCACCTCCCCATGCAGCCTCTTGCGCCACGTCACGAGAGCATCCGCCGCATCGTCAAGGGGCAGCTCCAAGAACCCGATCTCGGTCGTGATCGGCGCATTGGGCTTCCCCCCAGATCGTGGAGGGTTCAGCTATGCGGCTTCGGCCGTTTCTGATTGTAGTTTGCGATGTTGTGTTTCGTAGTCGATGGGTGATTTCATTCCGTTGGTGGAGTGCTTCCTTCTCCGGTTGTAGAAGTCGTCGATCCATCGGGCGACGTCTTGGCGGGCCTCGACCCGGGTCGTGTAGGTGCGTCGTGAGAGGCGTTCATGCTCGAGGGTCGAGAAGAACGATTCGGCGACAGCGTTGTCGAGCGGCGAGCCGACCCGGCCCATTGACTGGGTGATCTCGAGCTTGTCGCACGCCTCAGCGAACGCGTCAGAAGTGTACTGGGTGCCTTTGTCTGTGTGGAAGATGACGCCGTCAACGACACCGCCGCGGGTTGCCACGGCCATGTTGATCGCAGCCTTCGCGAACTCGGCGTCTGGGTAGTCATCTGAGAGTGCGAATCCCAACATGCGTCGGGAGAACAGGTCTTCACACGACAACAAATAGGTGGGGCCTTCGAGCGTGTCGATCTGTTTGAAATCGCCGCACCACTTCTTGTCTGGTTCACTCGCGGTGGAAACCCTTTTCACCAGGTCCGGAATCGGGTTGGCTCGCTTATCGGACCGGGTCAGGCCCTTCTTGCGCCCCTCAGGTTTCCGGCCATAGAAACCCTGACGGACCATTGAGGCCTCCACAGTCTTCTTCGTAACACGTACTCCGTCGTCGAGGAGGTCATCGAGTACCCGAGGCGACCCGTACGTCCCCTCAGAATCGTCGAAGGATTTCTTCACCCTGGCGTCAATATCGGCCCGCCGCAGCTCAGTTGGGGTCGGTGGCTTGTCACGCCATTTGTAGAACGTGGACTCGGGCACCTCCAGGGCTCGGCACGCTACAGCGTGGGGAACACGGTGCTCGGTCCTCTGGGTAGCAATAGACGATGCCACGGTCATCGAGTTGCCTCCTTTGCCCACAGGACCACGGATCGCTTGAGGACATCACGCTCCATCTCAAGTTCAGCGCAACGCTTCCTCAAACGCGCCAGCTCAGCGCGATCGTCGACCGTCAAACCCTCCGATTCTCCCCGCTCAATCCGGTCTCTCTTCACCCAATTACCCAAAGTGCCGTCGTTGATCTCAAGATCGCGAGCCACCCGAGCGATCGGCTTCCCCGTCTCTCTCACAATCCGGACAGCTCCCTCACGGAACTCCGGATCGAACTTTCGTCGTGTCTCTGACATCATGCTCCTCATTATGGATGTCTCCACGATCAGGGGGGAAGCTCAGGAAGTAACAGCGGACAAGAGGCGCCCAATCAGGATCAGCTCACCCGAACACCAGAAGCGACGGGCCGGTCAGCCCGGCTCCCGCACATGCCCCGCGGTGGGATCAGCTGAAAGGCGGGGTCCGCTCAGGGTTCCAGAACGGCACGCCAGCCTCCTCCCAGCGGTCAAGCAGTGCCTCGGCACCATGCTCCGACTTGAAGGCCTGTTCCGAGTCGAACAGGGGCACCACCTGGAGGAAGTCAACGTGCAAACCGTCTGCCAGCTCGAGCGGCGGCAAGAAGGCGCTCAACGGGCGCAACACCATGAGCGTCCGCATCTGCGTTCCCGGCCACAGCGGGCCTCCCGCCGGAACGGTGTGGCCATGATCGAGCGCCACTCCCTCACGAGTCGAGTAGAGACCGAGAGCGGCGAGCGCGCTAGCCACGTCATCCCGCTCGGGAACCAGCCCCAAGAAGAACTCGACGCGGTGGCTCGGATCGTGCCCAACCATCGGCCGGGCGCTCACACCAATGGTCGCGTAGAGCGCCACGCCCTCGGGATTGGCATCCGCCGCCCACTTGTAGATCTCGATATCGAACTCCTCGACCTCAAACCGGGCCCGCCGAGTCGGCTCGCCCCAGCAGGCCCGGTAGAGATCACGAACGGCTTCGGTGACAATCACCCCGGACCCCCAAACGGCCACCACGTGCCCGATGGCTAACCAGACGGCCACCACTGACCAGAACCCTCACCAAACACTCGGGCACCCTTCGACGCATTACACGAAGCGCAGGCACCGATGAGGTTGCCAGGATCGTTGACCCTTGCCGTGCGCGTTGCGAAGTCATCCGCCCAGCCTCCCGCACCCCAGTCCCTCCGAAGGGCAGTGATGTGATCGACCTGGCTCGAAGGATTCGTCCCGCAGTACGGACATGTCGGCGTCGTCTCCAGCGCTGCAGCTCTCTCGGCCGCAGGCACCCGGCCGTACTGTGACCTGGCAAACGCCGGGACCTCGTCACCAACGCCAGCTGCTGTGTTTGTGGCTGGGCCCGCCCCACCACGCGGGGCTGTTGGTGTGTCGGCTATAGCGGAAGCGTTCGGGGTGTCTGGTACCGCGGACGACGAGGGCGTCCCGCTGCGTAGGTTCAACGCCGCGGATCCGCAATCCATCAACGCTCCACCGACAGACCCCGACGCAAGCGACACGGCACAGTACCCGGCGTCAGAGACCTTCTCTAACACGCCACCGGCAACCACAATCGAGGGCGCCGCGATACCAACCACATACGAAATGTTATACGCCGTCTGATACCGCTCCTCGCTAAACACCGGCATCCCGCCCGGCCCATCAGACGTCCAGTTCCCAAACGTCACGAAATCCAACGCACCATCCCCGACCCCCTGGAACGACACCAACGTCGATTTCGTCAACTCAATCGTGAGATCACTCACCGCACCCACAAACCGGTTCGGTGACACCAACTCCGGTTGCACACCCCGAATGAAATCAAGCTTCTCAGCCCCCGAACGGGCATCCCAATCACTAGGTGTGTCAACCCAACCCCCATTCACCGAAACACGCTTTCGAACCGGTACTGCCTGGGTGGTCTGTAACTTCTCGGTATACGACGCCTTCACCGTCACCGACGCTGCTGTTTGAGGTTGCGTGTTCACCTGGAACACGTCACTGAAACGTTTCTTGAACACCCCGGCGTCGCCACCGACATGTAACACGCCGTCAATCTTCAACCCCTTACGGCCATCGGGATCCCAATACGACAACGGATTGTTGTTCGCATACGTGTACCGGTTCAACGACACCGGGGAACCCTGCTCGCCAAACACGGTGTCACG
>BDTL01000021.1 GCA_002898115.1 bacterium BMS3Bbin02
GCCCGTCCAGCCGGTCTTGTTGAGGGTTGCCATAGCGGCACCCGTCGTCCCGACACCGGGAAGTACGAGGGCATCAGCGGTCGCAGCTTCTGAGGGTGTCTCAACGATGAACGGCATCGCCCCGACCCTGGCGAGGGCCTGCGCAATGGATACGAGGTTGCCCGCGCCGTGATCGATGATCGCGATCGAGGTCATGTTGTGCCCTTGGTTGAGGGGATGCCCCGGCGGCGGGGGTCGGCTGCGACGGCGGCACGCAATGCGCGTCCGAGCGCCTTGAAGGCGGCTTCCGTGATGTGGTGATCGTTCTCGCCCTGGGCGGTGATGTGCAACGTTGCACCGGCGGTCCGGGCGAATGCTTCGAGGGCGTGGGGAACCATCTGGGTCGACATCATGCCCAAACGCAGCCCCCGCAGGGGAATGTTGATCACGCTGTAGGGCCGCCCGCCGACGTCGATGAGGGCAGTCGCCGAGGCTTCATCCATGGGGACCGCGGCATCGCCGTACCGCACGATGCCGGCGCGGTCGCCGAGTGCATCGGCAACGGCTTGGCCGAGAACGAGCGCGGAGTCTTCGATGGTGTGGTGTTCGTCGATGTGGAGATCGCCCTCGCAGGTCAACGCGAGGTCGAACATGCCGTGGTACGCAAACGCGGTGAGCATGTGGTCGAAGAACCCGACACCGGTCGACACGGACACGTCGCCAGTGCCGTCAAGGTTGAGCGTGCAGGAGATCGTTGTCTCCTTGGTTGTCCGTTGGACGGTGACGATGCGAGTCATGTTTGCTCCTCAAGGCGGCCAGCTTCTTCAACCGGTCCTGATTCTTCAAAACGGCCGTGTTCTTCAAAACGAGCGGCTTCTTCAAAACGGCCGTGTTCTTCAAAACGGCCGTGTTCTTCGAAACGGCCGTGTTCTTCAAAACGGCCGTGTTCTTCAAAACGAATGGTGACGGCGAGTGCGTGGGCATCGAGGCCTTCGGCGCCCGCCAATGCGGTGATCGTGGGGGAGAGGGTTCGGAGGCCCTCCTTGGTGAGTGTTTGTACCTGGCGAAACGAGCCGAAGTCCTCGACCGAGAGGGGTCCGTATGACCTGGCAAGGCCGCCGGTTGGGAGCACGTGGTTCGCACCGGTGGCGTAGTCGCCCGCCGATTCGGGGCTCCACGGCCCGACAAACACCGAACCTGCCCGGGTGACGCGATCGGCGACCGCAGTTTCGTCGGTGGTGTGGATCGACGTGTGTTCGGGGGCGTAGTCGTTGACGAACGCGATACGGTCATCGAGGTCGGTGCCTATGACGACCGCGCCGTAGGTTTCGAGCGAGGCCACGATGGTGTCCGACCGGGTGAGCCGGGTAAGCAGTACCGTCGCAGCTTCGAGCACTGATTCGGCTGTTTCCTTGGATTCGCAGACGAGGACGACGGGGGAGTCCGGGCCGTGCTCGGCCTGGCACAACAGGTCCGCAGCGACGATTCGTGGGTCGGCGGTGGTGTCGGTCAAGACGACCGCCTCGCTGGGACCGGCGGGTAGGTCGACGCCGCATGCCCCGAACACGACGAGTTTCGCCGCGGTGACCCAGGAGTTGCCCGGCCCGACAATCTTGTCCACTCGGCGGATCGTCTCGGTTCCATACGCAAGGGCAGCGATTGCCTGGGCGCCGCCGGCAACGACGAACTCGGTCACGCCCAGATAGCCGGCGACGGCGAGTGTGGCCGACGAGACGTTGCCCTGAGCATCGGCGGGGCTCGTGACCACGATTTCGGGTACACCGGCGATCTGGGCGGGGATGACCCCCATCATCAACGACGACGGATACGCAGCCTGACCGCCGGGGACGTATACGCCGACACGACCCAACGGCGACCATAGGCGTGCGACTTCGACGCCGGGCACCGGGGTGACGACGCTGTCTGTGGGGCGTTGGGGCTGGTGGCAGGCGCGAATGTTCACTGCCGCCGCTTCGATGGCGGCTTGCAGGTCGGGTGGCGCGTCTGTCCAGGCCTGGGTAAGGACGTCGGACGCAATGGTGAGGGCACCATTCGCGAGTGATCCGCCGAAGCGTTCGCTTGCGGCGCGCAGCGCGGCGTCACCGCCGGTGCGGACATCCTGCACAATCGTGTAGGCGCCTTCTTGCACGGCATTGTCGGGCACACTCGAGCGATTGACGAACGCGGCGATATCGTCGTCCGCATCGAGATCGATCCGGTATCGCGGCGTAATCATGCGATGAACTGCTGGATGGGGAGGACGAGGATTCCGGATGCACCGGCCTCCTTGAGCTGGGGGAGCGCATCCCAGAGACGGTCGGCCCTGACCACCGAATGGATGGCAACGTCATCGGTATCGCCCGAAAGGGGCACGACGCTCGGGGCGTCGAGTCCCGGGATGAGCGCGGCGATGTCGTCGACCGACTCGCCGGGGGCGTTCATCAAGACATAGCGCATGGTCTTGGCCGCTACCACGGACAGCATCATCGTGATGAGACGTTGAATCTCCGGGTTGTTCGAGGCATCGGGACGTATGATCGCAACAGCCTGGGACTCCAGGATCGTGGCCACGGGGCGCAGACCGTTGGTCAGCATGGTGCTACCCGACGACACGAGATCCACGATGACGTCGGCGATGCCGAGCTTCGGGGCAACCTCGACCGCGCCTCGGAGGGGCACGACGGTGACGTCGACGCCCTGGTCGGCGAAATACGCTGCCGTGGCGTTCGGGTGGGCAGTGGCGATGCGTTTCCCGGCGAACTCTGCAACCGATGTGATATCGGAGCGGGTTGGTACAGCGGCAGTCAGTGTGCAGCTCCCGAATCCCAGTTCGCCTGCGATCGTGACGTCGGCGCCGGACTCGGTCACGAGGTCGATGCCCGTAATCCCGACATCGGCGACGTTTGAGGCAACGAGCTGGGGGACGTCGTCGGCGCGCACAAACAAGATTTCGATATCGGCGTTCTTTGCCGGGACCGAGAGTGCTCGTTCGCCCTTTTCGAAGCGGATGCCGGACGTCCTGAGCAGCGTCGTAGCGGACGCTTCGAGGCGGCCTTTGTTGGGTACTGCAATTCGTATGGTCATCGGGTTGTTCCTCGGGGGAGCGTGTTGAGAGAGTGTTCGGGTGAGGCCGTTGGTTGGCGCTCGGTTGTGGCTGGGGAGCCGTCTTATCCGGCGGCGTGCTTGTCGAGCATTGCCGAATATCCGCCCATGCCGTGATGGAGCCACTGGTTGATGCGGGTGATCGTTGCGGTCGAGGTGCCGACGTCGGCTGCGATCTCACGATACGGGATGCCCTGGTTGAGCAGACGGACGATGCGCCACCGCTGGCTCATTTCCTCAAGCTCGCGACGGGTACACAGGTCGCGCAAGAACAGTGAGGCTTCCTCGCGTGATTCGAGGGTGACGATGGCGTCGAGTAACGCATCGGCATCTTCGGTTTTCCAGTCTTCGTTTGGCAAGGCCATCGCGTGTCGCTTTCGACGTTTCCGCATCAGTGTTTTAACATGCTAAAACACTACAACGGTATGTCAAGTCGATTTCTTGACCGAAACCCCAAGGCAGAGGCCCCGTGATTCAGATCCTTCCAGCAGTCGATGTCCTTGGCGGCAACGTCGTACGTCTTGAACGCGGCGACTACGACGCCGCAACGATCTACGGTACCGATCCCGCGGCTCAGCTTCGCCTGTGGAGCGAACAGGGCGCCGAACTTGTGCACGTCGTCGACCTTGACGGTGCCAGGTCGGGGAACCCGTCGTTCGACCTGTGGGAGAGTCTCGGGTCGTGCGGCGTTGCGTTCCAGGCCGGGGGAGGGCTGCGCAGCGTTACGGATGCAGTCCGCGCCGCGGAGCTTGGAGCGTCGCGAGTAGTGCTTGGGTCCGCAGCAGTGTGGGAGCCGGATGTGCTGGCCGAGTTGGTTGAGCGGCTCGGCTCGGACCGTGTGGTGGCGGCGTTGGATGTTCGCGACGGCATGGCTCAGGGCGCCGGTTGGCTCGATGAAGGCAAACCGGTCGGAGAGGTTGCAGCATCGGTCGCCGAGCGTGGGGTGCGCTGGTGTCTCGTCACCGGGATCGAACGTGACGGCATGCTGAGCGGCCCCAACACCGACGTCATCGAACTCGTCAAAGCCGCCGCCCCGGAACTCCAACTCATCGCGTCGGGAGGTGTCGGCTCGCTGGAGGACCTCCAGGACCTCGACCGCCGCGGTTACCCCCAGGTAATCGTCGGTCGCGCCCTCTACGAGAACGTCTTCACCCTCACCGACGCCCTCACAATCTGAGCGAGCAGCAATCCGTCGCCGCCTCTCATTCCGCCGGCGTCGTATTGAC
>BDTL01000022.1 GCA_002898115.1 bacterium BMS3Bbin02
CGTCGTCGTATCCGGTGGGGTCGTCGTGGTGGCATCGACGGGTACGCCCGCAAGCGTGAGCATGCCCGCATCGTCACAGTTCTCCTCTGGCAGACCGGAGATGTCTGCGTCGGGATCCACATAGTCGGCCCGCACGAAGACTCGCTCGTTGGCGCCACGTACATTGCGGACCGCAACCCAGTCGCCGGACCGCCCGGTGATCAGGACTCGGTCGCCGCGGAACAAGGTTCCAACCTCGCCCTCACCCGGACAGGCGTACACCGGGACGGCGTTGATATCCACGGTTGCCGCGGTGGACGGGGTTCCACCCCCGCCAAACAAGCCGAATACGCCACCGACCACGATACCGCTGGCGACGGCGAGGCCGATGATCAGTGGCAGGCCGAAACCCCCAGCTGCTCCAGCGGTGCCACCGCCCGCTCCCGCACTCCCGGTGGTAGCGGAGCGAGCAATGAGCTGGTCGGCGAGGCCAGAGGGAGTATCCGCGGGTGGGATTGCTTTGTTGAACATGTCGCGAAGGCTGTCGTCGATGCTCATGTCGCACCTTGTTCGTTGATTCCGAGCCGCGTCGCCATCGTGGCGCGAGCTCGGTGGAGTTGGGTCTTGACGGTGCCCGACGAGATCTTCATTGCCGCCGCGATGTCGGTTACGGATGTGTCAAGGTAGTAGAACATCAGGACGATCTCGCGCTGACGTTCGGGAAGGTCGGCGATCGCGGCATATAGATCGGTCGCCGCAGCGATACCTTCGATCGGTTGGGTGGTTGTGTCGGCCGGTCGTTCGGTGACGCGCTGTTCGGTCTTGCGGCGCCGGTGTACCTGGCGAACTTCGTTGATGGCAACCACCGTGACCCAGGCGGCGAGCTGGTCCGGTTTGTGGCCGTCGCCAATTACCTTGAGAAGGGCCGTTTGGACGCCGTCCTGGGCGGCATCACGGTCACCGGTGGCGGCGCCAACAGCCGCGACGACCTTGCCGTAGTCGCGTGAGACGAACTGCCTGATCTGGTCCGATGTATCGCGCAAGTCTTCTCCCCGTTGCGATAGTAGGTCATCGGACGTCATCGGCCGGTGGTTTAGCGTGATCATGCCCACTGATGCATGAGAACCCCCTCCCGGTTGACAACAACTTCTCGTTCTGGCGTCCATTTGGGCGGTATACGGCCCAAATGGACGCCAGAACAGGTGTTTGTGGGTACTTCGTAGTCGCGAATCTTGTATCCAGCGCTTGAACGTGAAACGTTGTCAAGATGGACAACCGTGAACATCGACTCGCGGAGATCACCGCGGCGCAACGGGGAGTGTTCACACTTTCTCAAGCGCTCGAACTTGGATTCCCCAGGCGAACTATTGCTGGTCGCGTCGCGTCGGGCCGCTACGAGAGCCGCTACCCGACTGTTTTCTGTCTAGCAGGCGCGGAGTCACCTTGGATACAAGAGGTATCCGCTGCCGTGTTGTCACGCTCTGCCCTCGCCGCAGCTTCGCACAAGACGGCGGCCCATATATGGGGCATGACATCGATGCGGCCGAAGACGATTGAGGTGGTTACCCGCCGACATCGGCGAACCAAGCGCGACAATTTCACTGTTCGCGAATCGAAAGACCTGCGGTTGCGTCACATCGAAAAGATGGACGGCGTTGATGTGACGTCAGCGGCCCGAACCGTTGCCGACCTTGGCGCGTCGGCGCCCATCTGGTACGTCGAGGCGTGCGTTGACACCGGTCTTCGGAAGGGGCTGTTTGTGCCCGCCGACGTGAAGGTGTTTCTTGACCAGGTTGCTCGGAAGGGACGGAACGGGGTCGGGACCATTCGCCCGATAATCGAGGCCCGGCTCGATTGGAATGCAAGGACTGAGAGCGCCCTCGAGGATAGGTTTCGTACGCTTGTCGCGAGTTCCTACGTTCCGATGCCGGTGGCGCAGTTCGTGCTCAGAGAGCCTGATGGCACGTTCGTCTGCCGTGCCGACTTTGCGTATCCAGAACGCCGCGTGCTCATCGAACTCGATGGTGAGGCGTATCACGTCGACCGGAAATCGTTTCAGACCGATCGGCTCAAGCAGAACCGTGCTCACAGCCTCGGCTGGGTTGTGTATCGGTTCACGTGGGATCAAGTAGTGAACGAACCAGATCTCACAATTGACATTCTCGCGTCGATCTGCTCCACGTAACGCTGCGGTGATATATCGCTCGCAGCACCCGTTCTGGCGTCCATTTGAGCGATATACGGCCCAAATGGACGCCAGAAGGAGGAGAATGGGGGCGCGAGAAGGACGGCGTCTCGTCCTTGAAACGCCGGTCTTCTCGCACTGATCGCCAGGAAATCTCCGGCGAACGGGGTTGCTCCGCGGGGTTCTCCGCTGGGTGGCTAAGAGACCATCGGAGCGTTGCCATCCCGGCTTTCCTCATCGTCTCGCTTCCATGCGAGAACAAGAAGGATCGCACCACCAAGGATGAACATCAGACCGAGTCGGATGAACCCCACCACCTCTAGCCCGGTGTAGGGGAGGGTTTCGCCGACTCGAATGGTGACCGAAAACAGCGAGCAACGCTGCGGGGTGCCGTCATCGCAGATCTCGATCTGGACGGTGTACGTGCCGATGGTTGTCGCGGCGCCCGAGAAACTTCCATCGGGGTTGATCGACAGACCCGGCGGCAACTCTCCATCGGTGATGATCAGCGAAATGATGTTGTCGTCGTTCGGGTCGATCAGCGGCAGCGGGTCGGGCGTTTCACCGACGGCGATTGTGTAGGTGATGAGTCCGACGGGGAGGGGGTCGCCGTCACCGTCCCGAATGAACGGAAACGGTGCATCATTCTCGGGATCGATCGTGACGAACACCGCCGCCGTGTCACACAGGCCATCGTCGTCACACACCAGGTATTCGAAGATATCGGCCCCTGAGAACTCCGCATCCGGCGAGTAGGTCAGCGCACCGGTTACCGGGTCCACGGTCACCGTGCCGTTCGCCGGGTCGACTGTGACCACCACGCTTGTCGGGTCGATGGTTCCATCGGCGTCAGTGTCGTTCCCGAGCACGGGCACGACGACCGGAGTTTCAAACGGCGTTGCCGCAACGTCATCGTTCGCCACCGGCGGAACGAACAAGGATGTCGTCACGGTAGAGAGATCGTTGCCCGGGTTGGCGTCCTCCGGACCCAAGACGGACACCGTGGCTGTGTTCACGAGGTTTCCGCTGGCACCGATGTCAACACTCACATTGATAGTCAGCGCCGCAGTCGCCCCGTTGCTCAGATCTCCAACCGTCCACACGCCGGTTCCCGGGTCATATGTGCCGACCGATGCGGCTGACCCGATGTATGTGAGCCCACTTGGCAGCACGTCAGTGACCGTGACGCCGGTAGCCGTGTCCGGGCCGTTGTTTGACACGACGAGTTCGTAGGCGAGGGCCGAGCCGGTAGTGGTCGATCCGGGTGCGCTCTTGGTCACTGCAACGTCGGCAAGTCTCGGCGTGATGTCGGCTGTGGCCTCGTTGTTCGCTGGCTCCACGTCTACAAGGGTTCCTGCCGCGGTCGCGACGTTCGTGACCGTCGTCGCACCAAACCCGGCGTCAACCGAGGCAACGATCGCCAGTGTTTCGGTGTCTCCGTTTGCCAGCGGTCCGACGGTCCACACCCCGGTCGTGTTGTTATAACCACCAGTCGAGGCGGTGTGCGACACATACGTACTACCTGGAGGGAGGACATCGGTGACGAGCGCTGCGGGTTCATCATCGGGACCGGCATTCGTCACTGTGATCGTATAGATGACCGTATCGCCCGCATTTGGTGCCGGGTCGTCCACGCTCTTGGTGATGGAGAGGTCGGCCGAGAGCGCGGTTGTCACGATCGCACTGTCCGAGTCATTTCCCGGGTTGGGGTCTTCCTGGGCTGACGCCGTCACCGTCGCGGTATTCGTGAACGTCTGGTTCCAGAGACCAGCATCAACCGTGGCAACAACCACGAGTGTTTCGCTTGTTCCCGCACCGAGAGACGGCACGGTCCACTGCGGTGTCACCCACGCCCCAGCCGTCGACGTGACCGACACAACAGTCAAACCAGTGGGAACGACATCGGTGACGACGATCCCCGTACCAACATCCGGGCCGGAGTTGGCCAGTGTCACGGTGAATATCACCGTGTCGTCAGGAGCAGCGTTGGCAATGTCGACGACCTTGTCGATCGACAGGTCGACGCTGCGCGGTGTGAGCGACACTGATGCGCTGTCGTTGGAAGAATTCGTGTCCTCTTCAATGGCGTCATCGAGCGAGGCGGTGTTCGTAGTAGTGACCCCACCGGTACCGACATCCACCGTCGCGACGATCGACAGCACTGCGCTCGCCCCGGAGGAGAGGGTGCCGACTGTCCAGGTCGATCCCGTCACGGAGCCTTGTGACGGCGTTGCCGACACCAGCGTCACGCCCGTCGGCAACGGTTCAAGAATCGACACGCCGGTGGCGGTGTCCGGACCGTTGTTGGTAGCGGTGACGGTGTAGGTAACGGTGTCGCCCACGTTGGGTGTTGCGTCATCGATGGTTTTCGTGAGTGCGACGTCGACGGCATTGATGGTGACGGTTGCCGCATCTAAGTCGTTCGACGGGTCGGTGTCCGTCTCGTTCACGTTCGATAGGGCAGCGGTGTTGGTAATTGTTGCGCCGGCCGTGCCTGCATCAATCGTCGCGACAACGATAAGCGTCTCACTCGCACCGCTCGACAAAGCACCGAGGGTCCACGTCGATCCGGCGAACGTCCCCAGTGTCGGTGTCGCCGAAACAAGGGTCAACCCTGCGGGAAGTACGTCGATCATTTCAACGCCGGTTGCACCATCGGGACCACCGTTTGTCACGGTGACCGTAAACGTGACGGTATCGCCCGGGTTTGCGGTTGGAACGTCCGCTGTCTTTGTGATCGAGACATCAACGGCGGCAACCGACATGGATACACTCGCCGAGTCGTTCGCCGGGTTCGTATCGGTTTCGTTCACCGTACTCACCGAGGCGGTGTTCACGATCGTCAACCCTTCGGTTCCGGTGTCGACGGTCGCCACAAGGCTCAGTGTGACCGTCGTCCCGCTAAGCAGCGACCCGATCGTCCACACCGGTGCGGTGTAGAAACCTTGTGTCGATGATACCGAGACGAGGCTCACACCAGTCGGCAATGAGTCCATCAGCGCCACGCCGGTGGCCGTATCGGGACCACCGTTGGTGACCTGCACGGTGTAGGTCACGGTGTCGTCGGGGTTCGGCGAAACATCGCTCACCGATTTGGCGACGATCAGGTTTACAGCGGGAACTGTGACGTTGGTTGATGCCGTGTCGTTCGATGTATTGGTGTCGATCTCGTCAGAAGCAGCGACCGCCGCGGTGTTCGTGATCGTGGAACCCGCGGTTCCCGTGTCGACCGTTGCAACGACTGACAATGTCGCCGAGGCCCCGTTCGTAAGTGTTCCCACGGACCAGGTTGGGGAGGTGTACGAGCCCTGTGACACCGACGTTGAAACCAGCGTCAGTCCGGAGGGGAGCGCGTCGCTCACCGCGACGTTGGTTGCTGTCGACGGCCCCATGTTTCCAACTGTGACGGTGTACGTAACCGTCTCGCCGGGGTTCGCCGAAACATTGTCCACGATCTTCGTGACGAAGAGATCAATTGCCGGTACCGCAAACGCCGCGGAGTCCAAGTCGTTGGACGGGTCGGTGTCCGTTTCGGTCATTGCCGAGAGGGAGGCCGTGTTCGTGATCGTGGAACCCGCGGTCCCGCCATCAACCGTAACCGCGAGGAGCAGCGTTGCCGACCCTCCCGAGGA
>BDTL01000023.1 GCA_002898115.1 bacterium BMS3Bbin02
CCGAACCCGCCCTGGGAAGGTCGTTTCATACCACTTGAGCCAATCCAAAGCACGGTCCGAGTCGTAGACGCTCCGGGTCCGTGTCGCGGGGTTCGTGAGTCCGAAGAAGTGTCCAGTGCCCGACTTGAGAGTGAATCCGAGGCAGTAGATCGGGTTGCAGCCCATCAGGTGGGCGGTCTGGATCGTGTAGCAGAGGCTGTTGCCGCCGGGATGGTAGAGATCCGAGATCTTCTCCGGCATGAACGGCGAGTGGATGCTGCGGTGGAAGACGCCAACCCCCCTCACGTTCACGCGACGGCCGCGCACGTTCCGCAGCGACGTGATCCGAATCTCCGTCACCGGCCATGTGCGCTGACCAACCATCCGAAGCATCTTCGCGCCGCGCGCGGAGTAGGGGCCCTCGCCGCCGAAGATCCCTTTGTTCGCAACAATCACCAGAGAAGCGGGACATCGATGGAGCCGGTGTCTCTCGGACTTCCACACGTCCGAATCGACGACATGCCAAATTGAGGGGACCAACGCTCGGAGGATCCAGTTCGTTCCGATGACGATCTGGCCTTCAGCAGCTCGGAGGGCTGGGGAGTCAAGTAGTCCTCCGGCACTCCCAAGGACAATCGCAGGCTTTCCGCCCCCTGCTCCCTGAAGCCAGCTCGGATCAGGACTTCCGCTGCGCGGTGGCGATAAGTGTGCTGCTTTGAAATCAGGGAGCTGCATACGTTTCCTATCTCCTCGGCTTCGTCTGGGTGATCGATGTAGTAGCGGACGAGCTCGTAGAAGTGCTCAGGGCTCTCCGCCTGTGGGACCATCGGGAACATGCGCGCGACTTCGCTGCGTTGGTTGTCATTCACAACCAACGTCCCGCAGGCCGCCATCTCGAAGAACCTGGGGTTCACGTGATCGGATGAGAGATTGCCGTCGTTGTAGAAGCCTGTTCCCCACTCTGTCGGTCTGGACTTCACGAGAGAAATTCCGGCAGGGACTCGCTTGTGCGGAAGTCTGTTCCTGACCCGAGTGCGATACTCGTTCTCGGTGATCCACGGCGAACGGTGCACGTTCAGACCAACGACACAGCTCGAGTAGACCTTCGGGTGAGAGCTCAAAGGAACCCACTGTGCCGAAGTCTTCTTCGGCGGTTCCCAAAACATGATCTTCGCTCTCTCGATCAGCTTTTCGATCGGCTTCAGATACGCCGGCCTCGGAACAAGCGAAGCGTTGCCGAGAAACAAGGCCGGGACGTGCCTGCCATCGTAGGGCTGGAGCTTGAACTCTTCTGGGTTGACCGCTGCCGGAAGGTAGAAGACGACGGGCGGTCTGTTCAGGCGCGAGAGGCGGTGCACCTCGACGGTCTGCGGTTCCATCGTGAAGACGTAGTCGAAGCTCGGCGAGTAGAGTGCGGTCTCTCCAACCTCGTAGGGCTCATCGCACAGGTAGACCGCGAGCTTGATCCCGCTGCGGCGCAGCTTCTCTTGGAACTGAGCGTTCGAGGCCGCCAGACCGTGGTGGCAGAAGACCAGGTCGGGCTTCCACTGCGCGATGTTCTCCGCCATCAACTTCGGCGTGCCCGCCATGGTGCTCGAGCGATACGCGCCGAGGGTCCTCCCGTTGACGAGAGTCCGAAGCGGCGAGATGTCCCAGCTCTTGACGGTGACGCCTAGAAGGGAGCTGAAACCCCAAGCCCATCCACTTCGGTAGTCGTCGGAGAAGACGAGACCGGAGTCGTCGGCGATGGCGACTCGGAGGTCGGCTCCTGGATCTCTGAGCTCTCTGGCTGCGGACATGAGTGATCGTGGTGGTCGATGACGTAGTATCGGACGGACGTGGCTTCCCAGCGAGTGCCACCCCGCTCCTCGGCGATCCTCGAGAACTCGTCAACCCACTCGGCAGCCGTATCCGTAGGCCGCATCAGGGGAGAGAGCTCCGTCGCGATAATCGGACGGGTGAGCAGCATGTCGACCGCCGGCCACTTGCGCCTCATGAACTTGGCCGGCGGGAGAGTGCTCTGGGGATCTCCTGGTCGAGGCACCGTGACCGCCATGCAGGGGGCCTCCTTCGCAAAAGGCATCTGCATCTTCGCGAACCACAGTGGATCTCGAATCTCGATCCACGGCGGGATGATCGCCACGAATCCCTCGCGACGTGGTGCGCGCATCCTCTCCAAGCCCCTTGCAATCGTGTGCTTGAAGTAGACAGATCCTGGCCAGTCGATGAGTTCCCAGTTAGGCGGCGGCGGCGGCGGCGGCTGGCTCAGCTGGTGAGCTCCGGGCCTGCCGACATAGGACGGTTCGATCGGCGTCCCGCGCGCGCGCATGAACGACTCGAGCTTACCAAACTCGCTCTTCGTCGCTCCGTCGATCGCCAGGATCAGGTGCGTCGGAACCCCCGGTGTGTGCTTGTCGATCGCTTCGATGCACAGTTCCGCGATCTCCAGGTTCTTCTTGTGAATCGGGATCAAGATGTCGAGCATGGCGAAGCTCCTCTACGTGTTTCTCTTCCAGTGCGTCGCGAACATGGGCGGTGCCTTTCTCGGCGACGTAGCGCAATTGGCATCGTCGGCCACAGAACGCGAGATACTCGCGCTCTTCAGAGTGAGCCGCGCGGATCCATCGATCCTCCACTGCGACCGACCTACCACAGCACCGGCACGGAACTGCTGTCACCGCCATCTGGTTGCTCCGGTATGACGACGCCAGGCGGCAAGATCAGAGCTTGCTGCGGTATCGCCTGGGGTGGTGGTGGTTGATTCGGATCCTGAACGCCGGCGAGCTGATCAAACTGCTCCATCTTCTGCGTCGCGCCTCGCACGCCTTGGACCTGCTGAGGAACAGCGGCAGCTTGCATCGCTTCCGCATACTGTCGCTGCGCAGCCTCGTAGGCTGCTTGCGCCTGGTTCGCGGCAGCGGCGTTCTGCGGAACAGCGAGATGCCGTTGATCGGCAGCCGGGTTCGCCGCGACATGCTGCTGCACGTTGTGCTCGGTCACCGGGGCGAAAGCGTATTGCCCGCCGTGACCGAGAGGCGATTCGTTCATCGCCGGCGCCTGAGTCTGCGCGAGTTGACGAGCAGCCGTGTCAACCAGACGCGCCACCCCGTCTTGGACCTGAGCAATCCAGTCCTGCTGTCCAAAGCTCGCTACCAGAACCTGTCCGACGACCTGGGCTGATTGGATCGCTTGCGGAAGATGGACTGGCCTCCCTGGGTCGTTCCTTGGAAGGGGTCCGTTCCGAAGCGGTTGACCGGGTGGTCCGGTTGCAGGGACGGGTCCTCCAGGGGGGAGGCTCCCGATGAGCTGGCCGTTTTGCCAGAGTTGCCGAGCCATATGTCTCCGATGGTTGCTTCGCGATGGACTCTGCGGACCATCGCACGGGGCGGGTATTTATAATCGGCGTTCCACTTCCCGTCCAGGATCGCGGGCTGCCGGCGAGGTTGCTCCGCCGAACGCCAGCCTGGGGGTGGCGCTGGGCAGTAATACTTGTCTCGCTCGTTCTTCTTGTCGAGGTCGCTCTGAGCATCGGCGATGTCATCGAAGTCGGTGAGAGGCCACTGCACCATCCCGCGCTGCATCGGGCGCCACTTGTTCTCAAACTGCTGGCGGAGAGAGCGCGCGAAATACATCTCGCGGCGAGCCCACTTTGGCTGGCTCGCCTCGATGCGCAGGTCCTTGATCTCCTGGTTGCGTCCGCCAATCTTGACGAACCGGGGAGCGACAAACGTTTCGCGACGGACGAACTCGAACACGGTGTTCAAGAGCTCCTCGTGCGTCGACTTCTCGACGACGATCGCCTTCATGTTCCAGCCGTTCTGCATCCCCTCGTTCCACAAGGTGCAGCACAGCTTGACGGAGTCCTCGGGCTTCCAGCGACCAACGTAGAAGTCGCGCACGTAGGCCATGCGGTTGGCATCGAGTGAGATCACCCAGAAGCAAGTCTTGTCCGGTCGCCCCTTCTTGCTCTCTGCCGTGACGAACGCCCAGTCGGTGAGGATGTAGGTCCACACCGCGCTCGGGATCTCGTGGTCCTCGATGACCTGGAAGTATTCTTCCTTGAAGATCTGGTCCTCGTCGGCAAACGGCCTGTTCCAGTAGAAGCAGGCGTGCTGCCGCGGCGACATCAACTTCTTCTGATTCGCCACGTAGGTCGGTGTCAGGCGTCCGGGGAAGAACAGCGATTCGTCGTCGTTCTTCCAGGCGTGGATCGACATCTCGAAGAGCTGTGCCTTGGCCGGGTCCTCCATCAGCTTGCAGTAGATGTCCGCGTGGTGCCAAAGCGTGCCGATCACCAGCAACTTGCAACCAGGGTCGAGCTGCGCGAGAACCTCGCCGAACCATTCCCATGCGGCCTCGAGCGCGGTCAGAGTCTTGCTATTCTCCTTCCCGATGACGTCGTCCATGATGACGAAGTCCCAGTGCGCGCCGGTCCACACCTCACCGACGCCCGCAGCGATCAGCGTCGGTTCCTTCTTGTGCTTGTCGGTGCGCAACGCGCTGTAGAACTCGCCACTCTCCGACTTCCACTTCTTGCCGCGGTGCGTTCCGAATCTCTCCTTGAACCACTCGCTGTCGATCAACACCATCGCCTGCGCGACGAACTTCTTGGCCTGCTTGCCTGTCTCCGAGGCGACCAAAATGCGGATGTTCGGGTCCTTGGCGATCAGCCAACAGACCAAACCAATGTCAAAAACCGTGCTCTTGAAGGAACCCCGCGGCCAGAGCACCATCTTAAATTTGTAGATGGTGTTCTGCGGTGCGTCGGGATCCGGGGTGCCATTCCAGTGCAGAATGTCGCGGGCGTAGCGACCATGCGGCTGAAACTGCGCGTGTGGCGCGGCACCTGAGTCGCGCGCGAAGTCGATGAACCCTTCCTCGCTGAGATACCACTCACACTCCTGGCGAAGAGCCTCGTTCTCGATGTCCTCGCTCGTCAGATGCTGGAAGTCCTCGGCCGTGAGTTCGCCGAGAAGCGTGTCAGGAGAATCGCTCACGCTTCATCCTCCGCTGAGCCTCACCGTGGGCCTTCATCTTCTCGGCTGCCGGAATCAGGCTCGACGTCTTGGCTCCCAAGTGATGGATCCATGCGCGCGGCACGATCTTGAAAGGAGCCTTCCGGACCTTGGTCCGCACGATCCCCGCGGTGTAGTTGTCCTCGCCCCACGCGCGGCTGCCCAAGTCCTCGGCGAAAAGCTTGCCTTTGCCTAGGTGTCCCGTGATCGCCTCCACGACAGGCCACGGCATGAGCCAGCAGAGCCCCGGCGTGACACCGTGGAAGAAAGGATCCTTGTCGACCGGCTTCGTCGCGCGCTGCTCGGTGACCGAGGTGTAGTTCGTGGTCGGACAGCAGATCGCGTCGTCCTGGAGTTCGTCCACGAGGATCTGGAGCCAGTCCTTGTTCGGCATCAGAATGTCGTTGTTCAGGCAGAGCACGGCGTCGGGAGTTGCGCCTTCTACCAGACGCTCCATCCCCATCATGAACGCCCAGTTCATCCCCACCGCGAAGCCGGCGTTGCTCTCGAGCTCGACCACCTCGTCTTCAAACAGGGTGTAACGAAGCACCGTGCCCTTCGGCACACCCTGTCTCACCACCGACAGCATCATCTCGCCGCCCCACTCAGTGATCGAGTTCTGCAGATCGCTGAGCATCGCCGTCGTCATGTCGGCGAACGGCTGCCCGCCACACCAGCACGTGATAACCAACAGCTTCACGCGAATCGCCTCCACTTGAACCGGATTGGTGGTTTGCGATCACGGAGAAGGCGCTTCCAACCCTTGGTCAGAATATCTGAGTTCATCCTCTTGAAAATTGGTTTGTTCCTGACCGTCGACCGAACGATCGGCGATGCAGCATCCGTGATCCTCGTCCCGTCAGACTTTTCGACAACACCTTTCTGGTAGTGAGTCATCCAAACGTCCTGGATGAAAACATCCCGCATCTTGCCGTATTCTTTCATCGCGCGAAACAGGAGGCCGTCACCGTATCCATACCCTCCAGCGAAGTCCTCATTGTAGCCGCCGACACTCCAGAAGTCGTCTGCATGAACAACAGCCATATTTTCTGCTCTGTGCTGCTCCTTCCCCGTCCCGTAGAGCTTCGATCGTGGATGGTAGTAATTTCGCCTCTCGAGCTCCCCCATCCAACGATCTCGACCACTAGCCAGCGACATTTTGCCAAGCAGTTTCTGTGCAGCATCCGGGTAGAGGATGTAGTCCGGGTCGGTCACGAAACACCACCCCTCGGCGTGCTTCATCGCCAAATTCCGCGCGCCAGTCTGACCACACACGATATCGTCCTCGACAACAAAGGCTTGCACGTCGAACCGCTTGAGGATCGTCGCCGGGATCCCTAGCGGCGCGCGTTCGGAGTGATCGTCCACGAGCCGCAACTTGATCTTGGCCACGAGCTCGTCCGGGTAGGACAGCAGCACACGCCACCACTCCTCGAAGATCTCGGGCTGGTTGAAGTAGGCAGCTACGATCGTGAGATGTTCCACGGCGCCTTGTAGCCTGCGGGCTTCTGCCCAATCCCCCAGCAGTCGTTCCCCTGGACGCCGGTCTCCACCTTCTCGAAGCCCTCGAAGAGAAACTGCATCCCATCAGGGAGCACGCGCCAACAGTCGATCGGGTAGCGGTGGATCCCATACTGCCACGGCGCGATCAGGACCATCCAGCCGTCCGTGTAGAGCACCTCCTTCATGCGCTGGACGGCGAGCAGCGGGAAGGTCAGGTGCTCGAGCATCTGGCCGCTGATGACCAGGTCCACGCCCTTCTCGAACTGCAGCTCGTAGATGTCTCCGAGCATGTCCACGTTGGGTCCTGGCTCTGCATCGAATCCGAAGTAGTGCACGTCGTCGGGAAACAGCTGCCGATACGACTTCTGCAGCCCCGTGCCCGCGATCGCTGCGCCACAGTCCAAGATGACCGCCCCGGACTTGATCCTGAACTCGGTGACCAGGCCATCGACGATCTGTCTCATCAGGTCGTAGCTGCTCTGGTGCATCAGTGCCCGCCCTGGTAGTGGAAGGTCTCGTTCTTGAAAGCGTTGGGTCCGATCCAGTGCAGGTTGTCCTCGGCCGGCGCCTTTCCAGACAATTGCCACAGGGAAGCCATGAAACTCACCTGGTCACGGATGGTGTAGGTCTCGATCCAATGCCTCCAAAGTCGAGCGTGAGTAAGAGCCAGGTCGCTGCCCACCCGGCGCGCAAGAATCGTTGACGCGAGCTGTCCGTAGTGCACAGGGAAGCCGGCGCCCACCAACGCCTTCTCCGCGCGGTCCAGCCGCTCGCGCGTGTCCTTTCCTAACGCCTTGCACTTCTCGATCTCCTTGTAGGTGCAGTCCCAGTGGTGATGCTTGTAGGCGGCGAAGTTCTTGGCCTCGAGCCACTTCTCGACGAGCGGAGCGATCGGCACCTGCGGGATGTGAGAACCATCGATCCACAGCGCCCAGTCGTAGCCCCCTGCTTGCTCCGGAAGCGCCACCTTTCGGAGACGAGCGGCGAGACGTGGGTTCTTGGGCCGCAGATCCAGCACCTCCTTCCAGCCCTTCGGCGCCTTGGTGTCGGTGAACATCAGGTAGTCGACGTTCCCCTCGGGGCACCAGACTGCCAGCGGCCGGTCGCGACCGCCGTAGATCGCCGTGTAGATGAGGCCCTTCACCACTGCGCCTCCCTTGTCGCCAGCTCCGCCGCCGCCTCCTTTGCCTCTCTGATCGGTCGCTCCGGATCGCACCGCAGCACCGTCAGCCCGTTGTTGTTCGAGAAATGGATCATGCGGCCCCAGTTCTTGTGGTCCTTCAAGAAGTCACAGATCGGCAACTGTAGACCCTCCTGGCCGTCCTCGCCCTTGTGCCCGTAGGTCTCGGTGTCGTGCATCACGATCGCCTTCAAGACGTATCGCTGGAAACGCTTGAGTTCAAACCGGAGCAGATCTCCGCTGTGGTAGCTGTCGATGAAGAGGATGTCGATGGGTGCCTGGATCCTGACCTTGATCGAATCCGCCTGCTCGAACGTGAACCTGTCCGGAGCCAACCTCTCGAACACCGCGCGCGCGGCTTCACACGGATGAGGATCGCACACGTGAACGTGCTTGGCTCCGCCGAACAAGAATGCCGACGTGCTCCGGCCAGTGCGGAATCCGAGCTCCTGCACAACACAGTCCATCGCGATCCCGGCGAGGTAGGGAAGATGCTGGTTGATGTCGTGCGCCCGGTCAGCGTTGTGCCGATAGAGCTCCCTGATCGTCTTCATCGTCCTCCACTGGCGACTTGGGTTGAGCGTTGCTAATGATCGCGCGGCGCACCTTCTGATTCAACGCAACGAACATGCGCATCTTGGTTTTCGCGACGTGCACCTGCCCGGGCGTCAGGATCTTGTCGTTGATGGTCTCTCGGAGCTCGCGCTCGATGTCGTCGAGGATCCAGAGCACGCGCCCACGCTCCTCGGTGACCGCGACCGCTGCGGCCTGCATGAGCTTGTTGCGCAGGCTCATTCGGGCAGCTTGCCCTCGTCCTGCAGGTTCTTCCGCAAGCGCGCGATCACGTCGGGGTCGACGGGCTGTGCCCCACGCAGGGTATTCGCGTCCTTGAAGGTCTTGTCGCGGTAGGCCGTGTCCTCACCCTCCATGCCGGCGTATTCCATGCCCCGGTAGCCCAAGGCTCTGCGGTCCTCTCTCTCGCCCGGAGAATCGGCCACCGTCGCTTCGTCGAGAGCCCTCAACGAAGGGGAGTCATCGCGCAAGGACGGCACCTCGATGAACACCGCGCGCGACACGCGGTTCAGCTTTTGCACGTGCTGATGGCCTCCCTTGAGTTTGATGATGATCCTGAACTCAGGGAGAAGCAGGTTCGCGAGCCGAATACGTAGGCGCTCAAACATTGTCAGCACTCGGTGCACTTGCAGTTCGGCTTGATGTGCTTGTGCAGATGGCTACCGACCGAACTCGCCCCCTGACACTGCGAGAACATCTCCGATGTCACCCCTGCGTAGTCGTAGGTCCGGCCGCCCTTGAACTGGACCCGCAGAGTCTGTGAATCCTCGTCGTGGCCCATCGCGTTGATGATGCTCGAGGCGACTCCCTTCATTTTGAAATCAGTCATTCTTCATCTCCTGAAACCCAGCCTCGACACTGTCCGGCAGCGACTCGATCATGTCACCCTCGAGCGTCTTCAACTCGAGACGTCGCACCGCGCGCTTCTCGGCGATCGACGCCATGCGCTCGACCGCCGCAGCCTTCGCGTCCTCGGCCTTGACCGTCAACTCCACCTTGTGCGCCGCGCGCTTCACCACGCCGAGCTCCTGCAGCAACTTCGTCGAGCTGTCCTCGATGCGCCAGAACGTCGCTGCATCGTTCTTCTTCATCGCCATCTCTTGGGCGCGTTCCTTCGCTGCCCAGATCTGGCCGACGAGCGTGTCGAGCCGAACCCCCAGCACCTGGGAGCCGAGCTCGGTGCGGTTCTTCGCGTAGACCTGCGCCACCTTCATCTCGGTCACGCCGAGATCGTTGCTGATGGACAGAGGGCTGTAGCCGCGATGACGCAGCGTCGTGATGATCGCGGTCTGCTGCGCCGGCACCAGCTTGGAAAACCACTCCGCGCGCTCGCCGCGCGGCTTGCTGACCGCGACCGTCCACATTCGGAGCCCGAGCTCCTCGAGCGTGAACCGCTGAGTAAGGCCATCGACCGGGGGTCGTGCGGAAACCCCCGAGTCGACGACCAGGTCTACGAGCTGCTCAACAGTGTTGACGCCGGCTGCTGCTGCTGCTTTCTCGAGCCGCTCCATGAGCTTGTCATCACCCAGGCCCAGGAGTCGCAGATCGACTTTCTTTGCCATCTGCCCCCAGGATACCGAGCCAGCGATCGAGGATGCCGTAAACCTCGGTCAGCGTGATTTCTGTCACGATGTCACCGGCTTCCTCACGAACACTCCGCAGCACAACGATCGCCACCGAGTGCGACGCCTGCATGGGATCCTGTGTGTTCGCGACAATCCCGCTCCCTACGATGCGAGACTGCCGCGCGACGCGGTGCAGCTGAAGCCGCTGCCACTCCTGCTCCGTGATCGTCGGTGAGCTCGGCGCGGGCGGGGGGCCGGCTTCCAAAGCAGCCTGCGCGCGCGACTCCATGATCGACCGAACCTCGTCCGGTGTCAGCTTCAGTTCCGTCGTCATAGTGGCTCCGTGCAACCGTCCTCGAAGACCTTCTGATTCGTTCCGTCCTCCCGAATCGCCATCTCGGCGAACAGGGACCCGTGCGCCATGCACGGCAAGGGCCGCGCGCCCGGTGGCGGTTTCGAGCACACCTCGCCTTTCGTCGATTCCAGAGCAGCCTCGAGCTCGGGATCGATTGGATCCCCATGCACAGGACACGAGCTCGGATCGTAGTCGACCGAGTTACAAAGGCAGTGCTCGAGCTCAGAGTTCACCGGCCGCCTCCTTCTCCAAGCACTCTCGGTTCTCGGCGATGTAGACCAGCAGTGCATGTCGGAACCCTGAAAGAGATCCGACAAATCGGTGCCCGTCAGGAGGAGGGAGCATCTCATCACCGAGCCACAACAGGTAGTCCGACGGCACGTCGCTGAGCTTCAGCCCTTTGTGCTTGCCGAACTTCATCGCGTGACCGTCGTCGAGTTTCACTCAGTCCTCTCGGAACATCGACATCGCCGTGACTTCGTTGAGCTTCACGCACATCATCAGCGTCGCGCGGTCGGCTGAGTTGCAGAAGCCTTCGACTATAACCTTCTCGTTCTCGTCCCACTGCGAGCCCTGGAACTTCTCGAAGGTCGGCAGCAGCATCGCCTTGAAGCCATGGACCTGCATCTCGATGTTGCCAGGGAGAACGATCCGAA
>BDTL01000024.1 GCA_002898115.1 bacterium BMS3Bbin02
GGAGGGGGGGATCGGGGAGTTAGCCGGCCAGCCGAATGCCAGGGGGCGGGGAATCGGATCGTGTCTGTGCGAGCATTCGTTCGCCGCGTTCCGAAAGGATGGTTTGGTGTACGCCATGCTCACCGTAGACACCGACAGCTCGGCGGGCGCTCTCAGTCTGTACGAGGGACTCGGATTCCGAAGGATCCACGCCTCAACGGTGTACGAGAAACGTTTCGAGTTCGAATCGTGACTCGTCGCGCGGTACGGATTGCGAACTGCTCGGGGTTCTGGGGTGATAGGCAGATCGCGGCGCGGGAGATGGTTGACGGTGGCCCCGTTGATGTTCTCACCGGGGACTACCTGGCAGAACTGACGCTTGGCATTCTCGCCCAACGGGTCCAGGCGGGCGGAAACGGTTGGGTGCCGACAGGGATCGCCCAGATCAATGAGATCCTTTCTGACTGTCTCGAAAGGGGCATAAAGATCGTGGTGAACGCCGGTGGGCTTGATCCGATTGGTGCGGCGGACGTGATCCGCTCCGCTGCAGCCGCGGCCGACTTGGAGGTATCTGTTGCGGCAATCACCGGCGACGACATGGCGGGCGAGGTGCGGGCGGACCTTTCGCGGTTTACACATATGGACGATGGATGGTCCCTGGCTGATCGCGACCTGACTGTTCTCACCGCGAACGCGTACCTGGGTTGCTGGGGGATTGTCCGCGCGCTTGAAAGGGGCGCCGACGTTGTGATCACCGGGCGCGTCACCGATGCCTCGGTCGTGATGGGCGCCGCGGCGTGGTGGCATGGGTGGTCCGAGGACTCATGGGATGAGCTGGCCGGGGCGTTGGTCGCGGGTCACCTGATCGAGTGTGGAACGCAGGTGACAGGGGGTAACTTCGCATTCTTCCAGACGATCGGCAGTCTCGACCACCTCGGCTTTCCGATCGCCGAGGTGGGAGCCGACGGTTCCAGCGTCATCACGAAACATCCGGGGACGGGCGGACGCGTGACTGGTGACACGGTGCGTGCCCAGTTGCTGTACGAGATCGGGGCCCGCGGCTACCTGAATCCGGATGTTATTGCTGCGCTCGACAGCGTTGGTGTCGTGGATCACGGCAATGACAGGGTCGCGGTATCGGGAACTGTCGGTGTGGCGCCACCGCCAACCACGAAACTCGCGTGCGTTACCGTCGGTGGATTTCACAACCAGGTCACCTTCCTCATTGCGGGCCTTGACGCGGACGCCAAGGCAGAAGCGATCACCTCGGCCTTGTGGGCGAATCTCGGCGGTCAAGAACAGTTTGGCGAAGTGCACGAGCGTTGGGCCAAGACATCCCTCGACGACCCGCGGTCACACGAAGCGGCGTTCAACCGACTGACGATTCGCGTGATCGACCGCGACAAGTCCCTGGTTGATAGAAGGTTCTCGCGAGCAGCGGTTGAACTTGCACTTGCGAACTACCCGGGCCTTACCGTGACTGCACCGCCGGGTCGAGCGGTTCCCCACGTTATCTACGTCCCGTGCCTGGTTCCTCAACGAGGCCAGACCGTGCACGTAGACGACACCAACCTTCACATCAACCCACCGGCGGTGACCGGTGGCACACTGCCTGCCGAGAGAGTTATCACTGCGGTAGAGATCGATGGCAACAGGGTCCGAACACCGATCGGTCGTGTTGTCGGCGCGCGGTCCGGGGACAAGGGGGGTGATGCCAACCTTGGCGTGTGGGTTCGTTCCGACACGGCCTATCACTGGCTGTATGAGTTCCTCACAACAGAACGCCTCAAAGAGTTAATGCCCGATCTCACTGAGTTCACAATCGAGCGCCATCCGCTCCCCAACATCCAGGCCCTCAACTTCCTCATACGCGGGTATTTGGGTGACGGCGCGCTTGCCTCTACCGCGATCGACCCTCAGGCCAAGGCCCTCGGCGAATACTTTCGCTCCAAGCTCGTCGATCTTCCCGAAGAGCTTCTCGCGTTCTGACGACCTGCCGGGCATGAAAACGCGGAAGAACTTCACCAAAGCCCCGCGGGTAAGTACCATCGTTCTGTCGGTGTAACCGGAAGCGCCTTCGATCGAAAGCTGTGGGCAGACCGTGTCACTTCGAGACAACGTAAAGTCGGTGCTCTATCGCCTCTATGAGCGTCGTCTGCTGAAGAAACTTGATCGTTCGGCGCTGCCGCAACATATCGCCGTAATCCACGACGGCCATCGCCGCTACGCCAAGAAGGCCGGGCTCCCTGACTACACGGCGAGCTATCGCGTCGGGATGGACAAGGTGAGGGAGTTCTTCGGATGGGTCGAGGAACTCGAGATTCCCGCCGTGACTTGCTGGTTACTGTCGCACGAGAACCTCAAACGGCCAGCCGAGGAATTGGAACCGTACTACGACGTACTCATCGAGCTGTTCACCAGCCTCCCCGAGGCTCTGCACGGGGAGGCAACGGTGCAGTGTGTGGGGAGCCTCGACCTCCTACCTGACAGGCTGGTAGACGCCGCCCACGAGCTTGAGGCAGCGTGTCCGTCGGGCCATCGGCGGATCACGATCGCGTTGTGTTACGGCGGCAGGCAGGAGATCGTTGATGCGACAAAGGATCTTGTCCGAGCGTTGGCGGCAGACGGAGTACCCGCCGAGGAACTCGCTGATCGCGTGACCGCCGACAAGCTCGCTGAGCACATGTACGTTTCCGACGTTCCCGACCCTGACCTCGTCATCCGAACCAGTGGTGAGTCACGGCTTTCCGGGTTTCTCCTGTGGCAGGCTGCGTATGCCGAGTTCCTGTTCGTTGACGTGTACTGGCCGGCGTTTCGACGCATCGATCTACTGCGCTCAATGCGAGACTTCGCCGGTCGCACCAGGCGATTCGGGAAGTAGCCGCCCACCGCGTCCTCACCGCGTCCGAAGACCTCTCGGCAGGTGTTCCATGTCGTTGAATGTTCGGAGCGAAAAGACATGCGCTCCCGCAAGCGGTACCGCTCGGATGCGGGCCATCGAACAATGGCCAAGGACAAGGCGTTCCCATTCCCAGGGAGTTGGTTCTACTCCGAGGAGCCAACCAAGAGCTACGGCGTTCGTGCCGCCGTGCGCAACGATGACAATCCGCTGTCTTTCGGCCTGGACATCCCAAAGATGAGGCCGGCCGCGGGAGTCCTGCGTCACACCTCGTTCGGCCAGAAGCTTGAGCATGGTCGCCGTGATCCGATGATGGAAATCACGGAAACTCTCGCCGCCGTCGAGGCCGTCCCACCAGTGTTCCGGGTCACGGTCGCGGGCTTCGTCAAATAACCTAAGGACGGTTTCCTCCGGCACTCCGTCCCAGTTCGGCATTTTGATTTCGACAATGTCGTCGACTGTCGCCGACGGGACCTTCGTTGCCCCGATCAGCGGAATAGCGGTCTGCTGGGACCGCCGGGCGGGAGAAACGATGATCTCCGAGACCGCAGCATCGTCGTTTGCGAGGCATTCGGCTGCAAGGCGAGCCTGCTCGTGGCCGCGGTCAGTAAGAAACGGGTCGGCTTGACTGAGTCCGTCCACACTCCAAGCGGGTTCGCCATGTCTGAGAAAGATGAGTTCCATTAGCGGGCGTTAGTCCCGGGTCGCGAGCCGGCGCGGTCGTGTAGCGAGCTCACTCTACGAATTCGTTCCCACGCGGGTCAGAGGTCACCTGTGCCTGAAGATCGAACGCCAGGCTAGCCTTCGCTGCGACGTCCTCGGCCGATAGGTCCCACATGTCAGCGTCGAGCAGAATCGTTTGGCCCTCAACGTCCGCGTTTGTCACTCGCATTGGCATCCGCACACCTTCACGCAGTGTCACGGCGACCGTCGGTCGTACTGATCGACCGTCGCTCGGGAGGCCGCGGTAAGTAACTGAAAGAATGTCATCCCAAGGAATCTCTGTCATCTTGCGATGGGAGATGTTCATGCGGAGTCCGTCATCGGTGATCTCGAACTGGCTCGATCGACTTACGAGGCCGCCGACGCCGGCGACCATCAGTCCGAGTCCACCGGCAGCAAAGATGCCACCCCACATGAAGTCGGTTCGGCGTTGGGTCTGTCCACGAGTCGTGATGATCCCAGCCTCGTTCGTGTCCGGTTCGGCGGTGACCTTTCGCGCCACCGCTATTTCATAGGCGGAGGCCAGCAGCAGTGCGCCAACGACGACCATCAGGAATAGCACGTCTCTTCGGCGGCGTATGCGCAGGTGTGTCATGGCGACAATCGTAGTGCACTACCCCGGGTTGTGAGACCGCTGACTCCATGGGATAAGTTTTCAAGAAAGTGCTCAAGTTCTCGTCAAACCTGTCGATAGGACGGGTAGACAGGATGCCTTCCTACCTCCCGTCTAAGCCCGAACCGAGGTCGCCTTATGGCGGCCTTCGGTTCTGTCTGGAGTCATTTTCCCTTATGCGACCGAGGTTTTCGGCGAGTGTGCTCGTGGAAAACACAACCCGACCAGCAAATGGGAGGGGAGTGGACCACGCCTCGCTTGCGTGCTGTACCGTATGGATATGCTGCTCGGTGCGCACACTCCTGCAAAAAACCCTCTGTCTGAGGCCACGGCTCGCGGAGCCGAAATCATCCAGATCTTCCTTTCCGCGCCGCAATCCTATAAGAAGCCCCTGGTTCGTGAGGATGCCGAGATGCTCAAGGCATCCGAGCTACCGATCTTTGTACATGCGCCCTACATCATCAACGTTGCTTCACCGAACAACAGAATCCGAATACCGGCGCGTAAAACCCTCGCTGAGGCCTGCACGGCTGCCGAGCGCATTGGCGCAAGCGGGGTCATCGTGCATGGTGGACACGTCGGCGACAACGAAGAAGTGGCCGTCGGTTTCGAGCGTTGGCGCAAGGCGGTCGATTCCTTCGAAACCACAATCCCGATCCTGATAGAGAACACTGCCGGGGGAGCGAACGCCGTGCTTCGCTCGACCGCCAACTACGGCCCACTGTTCGACGAACTTGGTGACCGCAACGTTGGCGTGTGCCTCGACACGTGTCATGCGTGGGCCGCCGGCGAGAACCTCGACGTTTGCGCCCAATCGATCCTTGATGCCGTCGGCCGTATCGACCTTCTCCATTGCAACGACTCAAAGGATCCGCAGGACTCAAGGCGTGATCGTCACGAGAACCTTGGCAGTGGGGAGATCCCGCCAGGCATGCTGTTGGCGTGTATCAGGATCGCCGACGCCCCCGTCCTGCTGGAAACCCCCGGTGGTGTGGAGGAACATATCAAAGACCTGGCGTGGCTGCGCTCTCGCATCTGACGCCACTCACCTACATCGCCACACGGGTTTCGCTCACCTTCCAGGTTGTGTTCGTGACCTTGTCGGCGAGCACATCGTCGTGCGTGACGAGCAGTAGAGATGGAGAGGGTCGACTCAAGCCGCTCAATCGGCGCCGCACCGAGACTGCGTTTCGGTTTGGGGGAAACATCCAGGATTGGGCGACTACCCCTGATTCTCCGGCAGCGAGAAGGTGAACATCCTGTCCGCCTCGATGTAGGCGTACGCGGCATCATCGCCCCACTCCAGCCACTCCTCGCCGTAGTACTCGACACATATCTCACGGAACCCGGCGAGGCCCCGTTGCGGCTGATCGACGGCGGGGAACGCTCGGCCGTGGACCGTGACCGAGAGGTGCTCACCCGGGAGATATACCGCACTGACATGTGGCCGTTGTGCAATGTGTTTCATCCGGACCGCATGCGGTGATGAACCGAACCAGTATGACCCGCGATAGAAGAAGGCGTCCACAGCCCCGCACAGAGGCCGGCCATCGGCAGTACTGGTTGCCAACGTCAACAGGTTCATCCCGGTGAGCTGCGCGCACACCTCTTGTGCGGTGAGTCGACGGTCTGCTGTGAGGACATCCCTGAGGTGCTGTCCGGCGTCATCGTACGACCGGTCCAGAAGTGCCTGGAGGGTAACGAGATCCTGCTTCGTTTCGCGCATGACAGAGTTCTAACCCGGTTCTGCGATAGCAGCCCCGACCCTAGTCTGACCAAAACTCTTCGAGACGGACAACGAACTTGTCCGGGTTGGCGAGGTGCGGGTAGTGGCCTTGATCCGCCCACACTTCGACGGTTGCGGTGGCGATGTGGCTCGTGAGCCAATCCGCATACTCCGGTCCCGGGTCGATGCCGAACAGGGACAAGTAGGGGACGGGATGACCGGCGTACCCCGCGAGGGCACCCTCGACAACAGCACCAATGTCTTCTTCAGACATGGCGAATATCATTTCCCAGACACCGAGGACAACGTCCTGGTCTGGACGCCGGGCGTCGTTGACACGGGCGAACTCCTCCGTTCCAGCCAGCGGGCCGGCGAGCTGTCCGAAGAGTCCATCGATCACGAGAGGGAACATTTCCGGATCGCGAAGTTGCGGTTCTACGGCAGAGAGTTGTTCCTTGAACGATCCGAGCTGGAGCGATTGGTCGACGTTGACGACGGATGCCACCGGAAAAGCTGCTCCGACGGCGGACACGACTGCTCCGCCAAGAGAATGTCCCACAATGTGCGCGTGTTCCATACCCACGGCCGTGATGACGGTGACAACGTCGCCGGCCATTGCCTCCAGGTCGTACCTATCAGCAGTCCCCGATTTTCCATGCCCACGCAGGTCAAGTGTGACGACGTGATGTTTCGTCGTGAGCCGATCGGTAATTGGGCGCCACGTCTCGCTACTTTCGGTGATCCCGTGCACGAGCACAACGTCCGTACCCGATCCACCGTGGTCTTCATAATGAATGGTGGTGCCGTCGGCACCGGTTGCGATAGCCATGCTTCGAGCGTACCACCACGGACATGTTTTGTGCCGTGAAACCGTTGACCGAAATACCAGTTCCTGGTTGCAGCGACCGATGCCGACGGCTATTTTGGGGGCTGCTGTGCGGGGACGAGGGCTAACAACAACAGACGGTTCCTTCGTGGGGGAGGAACCGTCTGTTGCTGTATCAAGTGGTCGGTGGTGATCCGCCGGTCAGTCCTCTGATGCGGCTTTGAACTCCTTTGCGGCGGCTTTGCCCGTTTTCGTCAGCGTGTAGACCCGCTTGGGTTGGGCCCCGTCGTCGGGGGTGATCCACTTGCTTGACAGCAAGTCACGCTCCTCCAGTCTCACGAGACAGCGGTACAACGTGGTGTACGCCATGGGTCGAGTTTCCGTTTTCTCTTTCAGCTGACGGCTAATTCGATAGCCGTGAAAGCTGACTTCCCCATTGCTGAGAAGATCCAATGCCATAACGAGCACCTTCTCTTCGTTTTTCACCAGTGCGGTGTTGTTCCTTCTACGCATTCTTTCACTGTACCAGCGCACAAGCGAAGACGGATTCGACAGTGTGTGAGTATGGCTGGATGAATGGAGGGAGTCAGTGACAACGATGGGCGCTCCGTGGAGCGCCCATCGCCAATCGGTTTCAGATCATTGCTACGTGAGGTACTCGGCGAGGTCTCGGTTCGTCACATCCTCATTCCGGATGAACGATTCGACGTTGTCTCTTGCCGCGACGTCACGGTATTGCACAGGAGGTGACTTCATGAAGTACGACGATGGTGCGAGCAGCGGTCCACCGACACCCTGGTCAAGCGCGATCTTGATACAACGTACGGCGTCGATCACAACACCCGCGCTGTTGGGTGAGTCCCAGACTTCGAGCTTGAGCTCAGCGTTGAGAGGTACATCACCAAATGAGCGGCCCTCAAGCCGGATATACGCCCACTTACGGTCAGTGAGCCAGGGAATGTGGTCAGACGGTCCGATATGGACGTTCTGTTCATCGATACCGTGGTCGAGCTGGGAGGTGACGGACTGTGTCTTGGAGACCTTCTTGGACTCAAGTCGTTCACGCTCCAGCATGTTCTTGAAGTCCATGTTGCCACCAACGTTTAGCTGGTACGTTCGCTCCACCTCGACGCCGCGGTCTTCGAAGAGCCGTGCGAGGTTGCGGTGAATGATGGTTGCCCCGACCTGGGACTTGATGTCGTCACCGATGATCGGCACACCGGCATCAACAAACTTCCGAGCCCATACCGGGTCGGACGCAATGAACGCGGGGATACAGTTCACGAACCCAACGCCGGCATCGAGGGCGGCCTGGGCGTAAAAGCGGGTGGCGTCCTCGGAGCCGACGGGGAGATAGGAGATGAACACTTCGGCGCCTGAGTCCTTCAGCTCCTGGACAACATCCACCGGGGTTTCGGCAGACTCCTCGATCGTCCCGCGGTAGTACTTGCCGAGACCGTCAAGGGTCGGACCGCGACGCACTATGGCGCCGGTCTCCGGAATGTCGGAGAACCGGATCGTGTTGTTCTCGCTAGCCCACACGGCCTTCGACATATCCTGTCCGACCTTTGACGCATCAACGTCGAACCCTGCTACGAATTCGATATCGGAGATGTGATAGTCGCCGAGGGTGACATGCATGAGACCCGGAATGGCTGCATCCCTGTCTGCGTCCTTGTAGTACTCGACTCCCTGCATGAGGGAGTTAGCACAGTTGCCGAGGCCGGCGATGGCTACCTTTACTTTGCCCATTGAGATCCTCCTTGAAATAGTTCTGTGGAGCTTGGTCGCGCCTGTTCGCTGCGTTCTGCGGCGATAAGCTGATCAAGCCAGGCAATATCGGCCTCCGTGGAGCGGACTCCACGTTCCATGAGCGCCCTTGTGTAGCGGTCGGGCCGCTGTTGGCCCCTGCCGTTCACCTTCCGCATTGAGCGACGTGAGTCGGCTAGTCGTTGAACGAGTTCGTTCCTGCGACGATCCAGCGACTTGATACGGGTTGCCCCGTCCAAATAGCGGAAAAATGCGAGACGAAGGTGAAAGTGACGCTCTTCTTCGACCGTGTCGGTCTCTTCGGTGAGGAGAAACTCGAGGTGGCTCTGACCTTTGGGTACCAGCTGGTAGGTCTTCTTCCGTCCACCGTCGCGCAGCGATTCGATGAATCCCTGACGCTCAAGTCGCTTGAGTCCCGGGTACAGGGAACCGAACGAGACGCGCCAGAACCCAAGGTCGGCGAGCCGCTGTTTGAGTTCGTACCCGTGAAGGGGAGCGTCCCGAAGAAGTCCGAGTACCGCGAGGTCGAGCATGTTCTGCCTCATGTATCGATTCGATACAGCAGTATATCGGACCGATATAGTGGGCGCAACGCCGGATCGGTATCGTGTCATCGACCGGCTGCAGCGGCATCGTCGCCAGGGAAGACACGGGGAGTGACTGGAACGGCTACTCGCCGGGGACGGCCGTCATGGGGAACCCTGGTTGGCCAGCTCCGCGAACAGTTCTGCGACCTTCGTCTCGAAACGTGTGACACCACGTTGGATGGTTCCGACCTCATCAAGTAGCGCGGCGATCTGGCTCGGTGTGTCGTTGCGGGCTCTGGCCTCGTCGACGAACCGCCGCCTCTTGGGGAGCTGCTCATTGAGCATCTGAAGGTGTTCAAGGTTTGACCGAAGGTCCGTTAGCACGCGCTGTAGGTCGGCTCCATTCTCGGACGGCTCAGCCCGTTGGAGTTGGGCCAAGCCGAGCTCGAGGAGATTGTCCATCGCGGTAGTCACCTCGCCCAGACGTGCTTCGGCGTCCGATATCGAAGCCCTGGTCTCTTTCATCTGAGCAATTCGTGATTCAAGTTCTTCCGGCGTCACCCCGGAATCGGGCAGCTGTCCCTGCTCGACGAGCTGCTCTAGTGAGGAGAGCAGCTCGTCACGGGCAGCGATGATACTGATCATGCTCTCGCGCGTTGCGTACAGATCCTGCAACTGGGCCACCGTCTCGATGTCTTCAGGAAGGTCAGGGATGGTGTTGCCAGCTTCCGGAGGGTCCTCCGATACCACGGAACCCCAGAACTCGATGTCGGCAATCGCATAAACCGCGCGCGGCTCTCCCCGGAAGAATGCGGAGGTCTGTGGCTCTCCGATGAGAGTGATCGACAGCGTTCCGCGATGCCGGGAACCAATGCCAATTGAGTAGAACCCTGATGCTTCGGCATCGACCACGTCGAGGAACTCGGCCCCCGCTTCGGTCTGAATCTCGATCTCGATTGGCAGCCCAAGCGCGTCTTGTGGACCTTCACCGGCGGGATACGAAACTGTGATCGTGTCGAGGTACACGGGCTGCAGAAAATCGAACGTCAGCGTGACGTTGTCGCTGTTGCGAGGATCCGACTTCCAGGAAGTTGTCGGATCGCCATCGAGCACGTTGGTGGCCGGGTAGTCGGTCAACGTCGAAGACGCGGAGACGGTTATGTAGTTGACAAGGTTGATCCGTTCCAGAGGCACGAGAACCTCGGTAGTCGGCGGAGGCGGGGATTCGATGGCGCCTGGGGCGGAGGACGGTGCTGTTGCGGTGCCTCCGAGCGAGCTGAAGTAGGCGATCGATCCGACGGCGACCAATGCAATCGCGGCGGAAGCGAACGCGATAACGGGCCCCCGCCAAAAGCTCTCGCGGTCGTTCGGCTGCAGTGTTGTGGGGCCTGGGAATAGGTCGGTCCATTCGGGCGCCAACGGCGTGGCTGTGACGATATCGCCAAGTGCGGACCGTGCCGCGGCAGTCACGTGGGTGTCAGGGTGTGTCATCGAGGGTCTCCTTGAGGTGCTGCCTTGCAAGATGCAGATACCGTCGCACGGTCGCCGGACGGCATCCCATGAGGTCCGCTGCTTCGCTACCCGGGAACCCGGCCCAGTAGACCAGGTAGATCGCCGCACGCTGCCTCGGGGGCAGTGCGATCACTGCATCAAGCACGTCGGGTCGGCTCTCCAGGACCGGCACGTCGAACGTGGTCGGTGGTGATCGCCAGTTCTTCTTTCGGTAGCGCAGTGCTTCGTTCAGCACGGCTCTCATCAGGTACGAGCGGGGCTCGGTGAGGTTCGCTAACGATTTGCGAGCATGAAGGGTTTTGGTCACGACGGTTGACACCACATCGCCGGCTCCATCGGGACCCACAAGTGCGGTGGCATACCGCATTAGCTCATCGCGGTATTTCAGATAGATCGATTCATCTGTGTTCACAACCGTATACACCCTCTACGGGCTACAGGTGTTGCACCGAGACTCGGGGGATTCTTTCGGCGGCGGAACTATCGGAGTAGGGGAGTGGCGCGGCGAGGATCAGCGGCTGGAGGCTTTTCTCTTGAGAACGGCGCGACGCTCCTCATACTCTTCGATCGAGATTTCGCCACGAGCGAACCGTTCGGCGAGGATCTCGGTGGCGGTTGCTCGCCGTTGCGATCCGTTCGAGGCCACCCGCACGGCGTAGAAAATGATGGCGAAAAAGGCTACCCATGCCAGGACCATCCAACCCCACGCCCAACCACCCATGTGGTCCCATCCATCAGAACCACCAAACATCTGCAGTGCACCAACCATGAGTATTCCCTTCGTTCCCCCACCGTATGGGCGAGGACATGTTGCTGTTTCTCCCATTCTATACCCTCCATGGGACTGGAAGGTAAAGCGCTATGCTTAGGCCGAGACATACGACGCGAAGGGAAGAGCGCCTATGAAGATTGGCGAACTAGCGGACCAGACCGGCGTTTCGCCGAAGACGATCCGCTACTACGAAGACATCAACCTACTTCCGGAACCGGAGCGAACCTCCAACGGATACCGCGACTACACGGACGAATCTGTAGAGCTGTTGAAGTTCATCCGCGACGCGCAAGCGACCGGATTGACGTTGGCGGAGATCACCTCAATCGTCGAGCACAAGGTCGCCGGTGCGTCGACATGCGATGATGTCCTGCAAATGCTCAGCGACCACCTCGCGGACATTGAGGCGCAGATCAAGACGCTAAGCAGCATGCGCAAACAGCTCGTTGCGATATTCGACCGTGCCCGTGACCTTGACCCGGCGGATTGCACCGACGCCATCCGTTGCCAGATGATCTCGGCGAACACACGAGCCAAACGCGCCGCACGCGAGGCCGCCCTCGTCCACAACAGCGGGCTCCAGCGGCGCTAGTAGATCCCCCTCGTTCGGCTTAGGGGGCAGTCTCGCTCGTGAGGACGAACCGTGCTATCTCGATGTTTGTGTCGTCCAGAGCGACCGCGGTGATAGGAACGTCAGCTTTGTACCGCTCGTTGATCGGAACGGTCTCTAGGAAGAAACGAACATCGTATTCCTCGGTAGTACCGAGGTCGGTCGTCTCGATAACAGTCCCGTCGGCGAGAGTGAACACGACCCTGGTCGTATTGATCGGAGTCCAACCGGCGATAAAACCCTTCCCATAGAGCGCTCCAGTCGAAAAGCTCAGCGGAATTGTCGTGTCGGCGCCACATACTCCGATCGCACGCGCACCGTCGGTTATCTCGAGACAGCCGCCTTCTGACCTACTCCCTATGAAGAGCCTCATTCCGTTGCGTGTCATGATCTCCCAGCGAACCTCGACAGGGGAGTCCGGCTCCTGCGCACCCGACCATCGCTCGGGGAACAGCTCTTTGCTACAGGCATTCCACGGCTCGTGCTCCTGGTAGTCCAACGCAGCTTCCATCGTGGCCTGGCTCATGGGGGTGGGGTACCCGAATTCATCGTAGGTGAGCTCACCAAAATCTTGGCCTGTACGATTCTCAACACACGCAAGTCTGGCAGCGGCGTCGTTTCGCATTTCATCGAGATCGACGTCGCCAAGCGAGACGCTCCAACCGACCGAGACGTTGTTTGGGAGATATTCGACGAGACACTGATCGAACTGTTTGCGCGAATCGTCGATGGACCCTGGGCTCTGAAAGCCGGCATGCCCGTTGGGGTCGTTGAAATCCGCTGTGACTTCGAGACCAAGCGCCCTGCCGCAATCGACAACCGCCTGCACCGCACCTCGGTACTCCTCCTCGGTGACGATTCCATCCGCGAGGATCGATGTCTCGGTCGCACTTCGCATACCGGTTGGCGCCCCTGGCGCTGCACCGAGTTGCGAGGTGACTGCGAGGGTTGCGGCACCGATCGCTACGAGAAGGGCGGTCGCGACGCTGACAGTTACCAGCACCGAGAGACCCCGTCGTGGCACCTTCATCGCTCCCGACGTTGTCTGGTGACGAACGCTTGCTTTCACATCTGACGCGGCCTTGTCTAGCAGTCGCTCGATATCTTTCATGGTCGAATCTCCTGTTCAAGTCTCTTCGCCAGTGTCTCCTTGGCCCGCAGGAGGTGGGTCTTAACCGTGTTCTGTGAAATGCCGAGGATGTCGGCGATTGCCGGTATCTTCTGCCGGTCGAAATAGCGGAGCACCACAACCTGGGTCTGACGTTTCGGAAGTCGGCGGACTTCCTCCCAGACATGGGCCGACTCTTCAGGAATCACCATGAACTCGAACGTCGGCCGGTTCAACCGGAGCAGAGCCTTCATCTCCGAACCACGCCTTCGGGCAGCTGAGACGGCCCGGTTGGCGACTACCCGACGAACCCACGCCCCCGGGTTGTCATAGGTCGTCACACGGTCCCATTGGCGATACGCGGCAAGGAACCCCTCCTGAGCGAGGTCCTCTGCTCCGGTCTTGCTACCGGAAAGCACATAGGCGAGCCCGACGACGGCATCCAACTCTCGTTGATAGAAGCTGTCAAAGCTCTCGCGGAACACGACCTCTTCGATTGCTGTCACTCCTTCAGCAGTCATGTGGCTGTCGCTTTCTCTGTATTCACCGGTAACACGCATGAATGCGCAGAACAGGTGACTCCCAATTATGCTTTCCCCGACCCTACTGACGCGGCGGTACCGGTGGGTCCCGGCAAACCGGTCTCTGCCGAACCCGGAACTCCTACACCGTCCGGTACCGTCTAAAGGGGACCAACTGCTTGGGAGGCCTGATGAGAGCGACCATACGAGCGAGCTTCTTGTTCATTGTGCTATTGATTGTGATCGGTGCGGCGTGTGCCGGTTCGTCCGGTGAAGGGGGCTCTGTTGACGATGTCGCCACAACCAGCGCAGCCGCCGCCAGCGAGGCACGCGACGCCGGTGCGCCACCGGAGGACGCCGGTACGCCGGCGGCACCCGATGCTATCCGCAAGACCCTGGGCGACGGTGCGCTGCCCGTGGCGGTACAAGTCGGTGTCGCGGGCCGCAACATCATCTTCGAAGCGGACCTCACCGTTGCGGTTGACGACGTGTCGGCGGCGAGTCGCGAGGCTATCACCGTTGTGACCGGACTGGGTGGGTTCCTGTTTGCTCAGCAGACGACTGGAGCTCCTGAGGCGACCAGCACACTTACTTTCAAGGTGCAGCCCGAGGACTTCCAGAACATCCTCCAGCAACTGGGTTCCATTGGAGATGTGCGCAATCAGGTGATCACCGCAGACGATGTAACCGAGCGGATTGTTGACCTAGAAAGCCGCATCACGACGGCGCAAGCGAGCGTTGAGCGGCTGCGAGCATTCCTGGAGAAGGCAGACGACGTCGCGACCGTGTCGGAACTTGAGACTCAGCTCCTTCTGCGGGAAACAGATCTCGAAACCATGCGCGGCCAGTTGCGCACAATCGAGAACAGGGTAGATCTGGCAACGATTGTGGTGAGGCTCACCGAGGCATTAAGCCGACCCGAAATGGCAGTTGAGGTGACCGCCTATCCGGGCGCAGATGGGGGAGTGTCATGCCCGGGTAGTTCCGGGGTCTCGGTCGATGAAGGCGAAACTGTCACGGTTTGCTGGGAGATCACAAACACCGGTGACACGCCGCTCGCAGATTTCGAGATCAACGACAACGTTCTGGGCATTGGCCTCAGTGATCTGCTTGTCGTTTTCGGTGACCCAAACGGTGTCCTCCAGACAGGACAGTCCCTCGTCCTTGCTAGCGAAGTCGCTTTGAGCCGGGACTTGAGAACCCAGACCCGGGTCGCAGCAGTGCCCGTTGACCAGGACGGCAACCGCCTCGAGGGCCGCGAAGTCTCCAGCACCCGGGGGATCTTTCTCAACGCCGTCGATCCCGGTGGACTCCCAGGTTTCCGGGATAGCTTTGATGCAAGCGTCGATGCACTCCAGAGTCTCGTCGGAATCGTGATCCTGGCAGCAGGGGCAGCCGTGCCGTTCTTCTGGGTGCCCATCGTGGGATGGATGTTCTTGCGGTGGCGCGACAAGGACCGCGCAACTGATCCGAGGGTTAAGACAACGCCCGGCGGGTCTGAAACGATAGCGGGTTCCGGTGCCGAGAACGGTACACCAACCGATGTGGACAATGAACCGGGGACGGTGTCTGTCGAGTCAGCTGAAGAGTGACGCTACGTCGCGGCGGACTCTCCGAGGGTGACCGACAAACGGGATCACGGCGCGGCGGCTCGAATTGTCTCGACCTTGACGTCGTCCACAAACATGACGACCGACAGCCAGTTAAGCACAATGACGCGGCCGGGCTATTGCGTGGACCAATGGCCCGGACATCCGTCACAATCAGCCCAGATCTGATCGGGCGGATCCCCAGCGATGACCTGTTCTGCATCGGCACGGCGAAGAACGCCGAGGAGAACACCCTGGGGTGTTGTCACCGACACGAGATCCGTGCCGTGGTTGCGCATTCGTTCGACGAGGGGTGCTAGCAGCGCATTTGGTCTGACCGTCGTGGGACCCAACTCCATAACCGCTGCAACCTCCAAGTCGTGGCTCTGGCGCCAGACAGGGTCCCGCAGACGTCCTACAACGACGCCGTCGCAGTCGACAACAATTACCTCAACCTGTCCGGCGCGTTGCGCACGGGCCAAAACAACACCGAGCTGTTCGTCGGGTGTCGCGACCGGTGCATCAGAGCGGGTGGCGTCTGCGACGACTTGAGTGGGGGAGTGGGCACCTTCGATTGGCAGCCCGGCGGCCCTCCAGTCGGCAATGCCTAGCGTATAGTCGTACACGTGTTGGAAGCCGAGAGCTTCGAGCCGGCACGCGGCTCGTGGAGACATGTCTCACAGGCCGTCGTGTCAGTAGACGACTACGGGCTTCGACCGTTCCAGGTCCGCGACCGCGGCGGTGTTGAGCTGTCGAAGCGGCACGTTCAACGCCCCCGGGATATGCCCAGAAGAATACTCTTTCTCCGGGAGGACATCGAGGATGACAGCTCCCTTTTCGGCGAGCGACATGAGGCCGTACCTGTCGATGTTTGTCACCACAACAAATCCCTTTCAGACACCTTGCCGACCATACCTTGACCGCCTCCGTCATCAGCAGGGTACAGTTCAGCGGGTGTCAAGTCCTTCCGCACCGTCGATGTCGCTTGTCTCAGCCGTTGCCCTCGGGGTAGGGGCGATGGTTGGCGCCGGTATTTTCGCCCTGCTCGGAGAGGCCGGAGCGTTGGCCGGGAGGCTTACCGTCGCTGCGTTTGCGGTAGGAGGGGTGGTGGCCCTCCTCGCAGCATACTCGTATGCCAAGCTGGGAGCTCGGTATCCATCAGCCGGTGGAGTCGTCGAGTACCTCACCCAAGCCTTCGGGTCCGGAGTGCTCGCAGGAGGACTCTCCGTGTTCTTCTTCGGGGCGCTCATCATTGGAACCGCTATGGTTGCGAAAGCTGCTGGGGCATATTCCGCTGACCTCCTGGTCGGCGACGCAACGGGTGTCTGGGCGAATGTCTTCTCGACGGTGATCGTGGTCGCATTGGCTGCAGTGAACATCGTTGGAGCGAAGGCAGTGAGCAGTGCCGAACGCGCGATCGTGGCTGCGAAACTCACCGTCCTCGTAGTCTTCGCCGCCGTCGGACTTGTCACCCTCCAAGGCTCGCTCCTCACCACCGGCGCAACACCTGCTACGAGCGGCCTGGTAGCGAGCGTTGGATTGACCTTCTTTGCCTACACGGGGTTTGGCGTTATCGCCAATACCGCCGAGGACATGGCCGATCCAAAGCGGACGCTGCCTAGGGCTATCTTTATTGCGGTGGGAGTCGTGATTGTCCTCTACTTAGCGCTCACGTTGGCGGTGTTCGGCAATCTGTCGGTCGCGGACGTGATCGCCGCAAAGGAAACCGCTCTCGCCGAGGCGGCCCGACCGGTCTTCGGCCAGACTGGGTTCACGATCATGGCGATCGCAGCCGTGCTGTCGACGGCATCCGCTATCAATGCCAACCTCTACGGAATGTTGAACATCACCTACTTCCTGGCGAAGGATGGTGAACTGCCCGAACCGTTCGAACGTCGCGTTTGGCGTAACGGCACCGAAGGCCTGTTGTTTACCACCGGTCTGGTACTGCTGTTGACGAACTTTCTAGACCTGTCTGCTATCGCCGCCGTCGGCAGTACCGCGACACTCCTCGTCTACCTGGCAGTTCAGATCGGGCATCTTCGTCTGACAGACGAAACGGGAGCGTCGCGTGTTGTCGTCGGCCTCGGAATCGCCGCGACGGCGTGGGTCATCGGGCAGTTCGTGCTCTTCACTGCTCAGCACAACCCTGCTCGCCTGGGCTTGGTTGCGGTGTTCGCCGCCGTAGCGTTTGCGACAGAATGGATACTCCAGAGGACAACAAGACGGACAATCCGACCGCGGATCACGTGAACCGGGTAGCACTGTCAGGATCGGCCGAGAGGGCGGTTCGAGCACAGGCCATCCAGTACTGTGGGGACCAACTCCACGAGGAGAAGAGGCAGGCATGATCCGAGCGTTCAAAGTCGCCGACGGGCGTTTTGTCGAGATGGCAACGGACTCGCTAGCCGACCTCGACTCGGCCTTGTGGATCGATCTGCACAGACCAAAGGCGGAGGAAACTGACGCCATAGTCAAACGATTCGGAGCTGTTCTGGCGGAGAATACGTCGGCGGGCGAGATCGAGGCAACGTCGCGCTACCTCGAGGGGGAAGAGACGATTCAACTTCAGTTGAACTTCCTCGATCACACGGCGCACCCGCTCCGAAACATCAATGCGGCGTTCGCGTTGAGAGGGGGACCTCTCCTGTCGCTCCACGAACACGAACTCATTGCAGTGGACCTGTTTCGCGACCGAGCCGAACGCCAACCCAGGCTCGCCGAGGACGGTATGAACGTGTTCGTAGGCATCCTTGAGTCCAAGGTCGACCATCTTGCCGACGTACTCGAGCGAACATACGGGCAACTTGATCAACTGAGCCGACGGGTGCTCGACCATGTGGAAGCCGATCTCAAATCGGACCTCGTCGCCCTCGCCGGGGTTGAGGGGCGCAACGGGAAGATCCGCTTCAACCTCATGGACACCCAGCAGGTCCTGACGTCGTTCCACCGCAGCGACAAACTCCGTGCGGATATTCGTGACCGGCTGACCAACGTGCTGCGCGACGTTGATTCTCTGCTCTCGCACACAGCGTTCCTACTCGAACAGATAAGTTTCCTGTCCGGCACCATTATTGGTCTGATAAATATCGAGCAGAATCAGATCGTAAAGGTCCTGTCGGTCGTTGCTGCGATCTTCCTTCCACCAACGCTTATCGCAAGTCTCTACGGGATGAACTTCCGATTCATGCCCGAACTATCGTGGAGGCTCGGGTATCCTCTGGCGATCCTGCTCATGGTAATCCTCGGTGGCGCGCCCTATCTGTATGCCAAGCGGCGTGGCTGGATGTGAGTTTGCACACGTCGGAGACAACACCCACGCTCCGTCGGGACTCGAATGGCAGGTACCCAGACACGGCTGAACGTGGGGACGACGAACTAGCGAGACACGCCTCGGGAGCCTCTTTCACAATCAGTAGCCCGTAGTTGGTAGAGGCGGCATCAGCTAGATACGAATGGCGTAGGTCGTGATAAAATGACGGATATGAGCCTCCTACATAACACTGTCATTGGAGTTGATGGATCCCCGGGATCGCAGTTGGCACTCGCCTGGGCCGTGGCCCAAGCGGATGGGGGAGAGGTCACCGCGGTTCACGCCATACCACCCCTTCCTTCTGTCCTTGCGGCATTCGTCCTTGTTAACCTCGACAATTTGCGTGCCGAGCATCGGAGAATGCTCGAAGGGGAATGGATTGCCACCGCGGTCGAAGCCGGCGCCGTGATCGATCCGGTGCTTGTCGATGACAATCCGGCTGCGGCGCTGAGGTCGGTCGCCAAGCGAAAGGGCGACGTCCCAATCGTCATCGGTTTCCAGGAGTCAGGACGGTGGAGCCGTCACCATGTTGGCGATGTAGCCAACCGCCTTCTCCACTATGCAGATGTTCCCCTCATCATGATGGCCGAGCAATCAGAAGCCAGGGCTCTCGCTGGCACCATCGTTGTCGGGGTACACGGTCTCGTTACTGCCTCGCACGAACCAATCGTGTGGGCTACGCAGCTCGCTACGGAGCGGTCATTGGCGATCCATATCGTGTCGGTGAACCAGCCACCGATACTCACCGCGGGTTACGGATATCCAGCGGATCTCTACGAGGCCGACATCAATGCCGTTCACCAGGCCAACGTCAACACCACGAACGCACTCGTCGAAACGCTACGAGCCGAGAATCCAGACGTTTCGGTAACCTGCGAGACGCTCGAAGGCCACCCGACAACCATGCTGAGCGAAGCGATCAACGAACTTGACCCAGCGCTTGTCATCATCGGAAACTACCACCACACGAAACTTACCAGTATCGCCACCGACTCGGTAGGCCGACACCTGCCGACGATGGTGCGCTGCCCAGTGGCCGCCATCCCAGCAGAGTAACCGCACCACTAGCTTGAATTATGCAAGACCATCGCGTTTGTACGGGTGGGATCGTATCTTGATGCGACAACGTCGTCGGGGGATCAGGACCACTGAGCGTCCCGAATACACAGGCCCTACCAGACCTGAGCCTTTCCACGCTCACCATATCTATAGCTTTACATAAACCTATAGCTTTACATAACGTGGATTATGGGCGTGCGACGGTACGGGGAGTACAAGACCACATCAGGCTGGCGCGTCGTCAGCGCGCTGTCACCGGACGATCTGCCACAGCGTTCATGCGCGTCACTATCGCAGCGGCGCCAATCCGGTACTTCCGTGCAGTCGGTCCACCGCGTCGCGAGCGATCCGATGGGCGCTCGGGGGTGCAACGCCCCAGCGATTGTGTCGTGGTCTCATGTCTTCAAACAACCGCTCGCGTGTGCGGCCCGTGTTAACTCACGTATGGTCGTTTTCGTCCGACCTCGTCGCCGTCTGGATATGAAGCGCATTGCGTCACTGTGACGTATAGCGAGAAGATTGACTATCACTGCGCGGTGCGTCGGCGAGAAGACGCGGACCGGCGATCGTAGCGCGCAGGACGAACGAGAAATCCTGTAACGTTTTGAGTCGGTGCGCGTCTTGTATAGATACCATGCACGAACGAGCCGTCTTCGACGAATTGAACAGCTATGCGAACGCTCTCCTCCGCGAGGCGGGGAGCCATGGCTCGGTGGCTCTCCCCTATCGACACGGACAGCGTTCGTTCAAGTCGTGGCTGCGTACACCCCGCGCAGTAGCTGCTTCCATGACCCTCGTTGTCTTTGGCAACGTGGGCATGGCGGTAGCGAGTGACAGTGCGATCCCCGGAGATATGCTTTATCCAGTTGACCGAGCATATGAGCGAGCAGCCGAACTAGTGGGGTGGCAACTGGGGGGTCCAAGCGAGCGACTCGACGAGGCCGTGATCGTGCTTGATCTGCGCGGACCGGCGTCAGCGACGCGACTCGTCGCCGAGTCCCTCGAAGATCTCGACGAGACCCTGTCACAAGACCTCGAGGCATTGGCTGAGGCCATCGAAGGCGTCGCTTCCTCCGATGATCCATCAGCCGAGATCCGGGAGCTGGTGAGCGCGCTCACCGCAGCCGCACGGGATCTGGTTGATGCGAGTCCTAACGCCGATTTCAATGACGCCCGTGCCACTGTTCGCTCCCGTGTCACGGTCCTTGCATCTGTGGTTGGCCTCGAAGACTTCACCCCTCCAGGCCAAGACGAAGACTTCACCCCTCCAGGCCAAGACGAAGACTTCACTCCCCCAGGCCAAGACGAAGACTTCACTCCCCCAGGCCAAGACGAAGACTTCACTCCCCCAGGCCAAGACGAAGACTT
>BDTL01000025.1 GCA_002898115.1 bacterium BMS3Bbin02
CCAGGACCGTCACGATTTCGTGGCCCTGGCTTTCGAAACGGGGAACCTCACGATTTCCGAATACCTTGATCGGACTGTCTTCTATCGCGATCGTGACTTCTCCGACGCCGAGTTCATCGAATTCATGAAAGCTCAGTCAGTTGCAATGCCCGAGTCGCTTGCGGTCGCGCGTGAGCTCGCTGGCGCAGGGAAACATCTGTTGGCAACACTGAACAATGAGTCGCGAGAGCTGAACGACTACCGGATCGGAACGTTCGGACTGCGAGACATGTTTTCGGCGTTTTTCTCATCGAGCTATCTCGGCATCGCAAAGCCCCACAGTGAGATCTACCGGGTGGCGGTTGAGATAACCCAGTATCGGCCTGACCAATGCGCATTCATTGACGACAGGGAGCTCAATCTTGAGTGCGCGGATCTCGCTGGCATCCGACCGGTCCATTTCACCGACGCAACTCAGCTGCGAAGCTCGCTCAGAGATCTAGGTGTGGCGATATGACAAAGGAGACAGCGATGGATATTGGGATGATTGGTCTTGGGAAGATGGGGGCCAACATGGCCGAGCGGCTGGTACGGGGAGGTCACCGCGTGGTCGGGTTCGATCTCAACCCGGGGTCGGTGTCGGGTCTCATCGAACGCGGCGCCGAGGGCGCCGGTTCCCTAGAGGATCTCGCCGGCAAGTTGCCGACCCCGCGAGTCTTTTGGATCATGGTTCCGTCAGGGGCGCCGGTTGACTCGACCATAGACGCTCTCGTACCGTTCCTCGATGACGGTGACATCATCATCGATGGCGGGAACTCCAACTACAAGGACACGCTCCGTCGCGCTGAGGCACGTCGTTCCGATGGGCATCACTATGTCGATGTTGGGACCAGCGGCGGTGTGTGGGGTCTTGCCGAAGGGTATTCCATGATGGTCGGGGGAGAACAGGACACCGTCGAATACCTGCGCCCGATCTTCGAGACATTGGCTCCCGCACCGGACAAGGGTTGGGGACGCACCGGGGACTCCGGCGCCGGCCACTACGTCAAAATGGTCCACAACGGGATTGAATACGGCCTCATGCAGGCGTACGCCGAAGGTTTCGCGCTGATGGAAGCCAAGGACGACTACGGGTTTGATCTCGCCCAGATCGCGTCGATCTGGCGCCATGGCAGTGTCGTGCGGTCCTGGCTTCTTGAACTCACCGAGGCGGCACTCGGGGAGAATCCAACCATGGACGGCATCGCGCCATTCGTACCTGATTCGGGTGAGGGTCGATGGACCGTTTTTGAAGCGATTGATCTCAACGTTTCTGCCCCGGTCATCTCGCTATCGCTCATGCGCCGCATCGGATCGCGTGACGATGTCGAGTACGCAGACCGGCTGTTGTCGGCGTTGCGAAATCAGTTCGGCGGTCACGCGGTCAAGCGAGAAGCGTGAGCGCCCGAATCTAAATCGCGGAATATCCGCGAGCGCGGGGTCGTTTCAGTTAGTAATCGCACGACACACATTGCGTGTATTACTACCGCCAGAGATCCCAAGGACGCATCGTGATTACCCCGAGGAAACTGATTGTTATCACAAGTCTGTTGGCCGTTGTTGCCGCCGCTTGTGCCTCTCCATCCGGCTCTGACGCACCCGGCGCTGCCGCATCAACGTCGGCGACGCCATCGTCGAGTGCGCCGGCTGTTCAAGGTGTACTGCCCGTTGGGGTGTCGGCGCTGGACAACCGATTTGATGAGTCGTTCCCGCCGCCGCTGATTGACCCAGGTGACATTCTGTCCGGTGGGCCACCGCCCGATGGGATCCCGCCGGTCGACGATCCGCAGTTCGTGTCAGTGGACGTTGCTGACGAGTGGCTCAACGATGCTGAACCGATCCTGGTCGTTGACGTCGACGGCGACGTGCGAGGGTATCCGATTCAGATCATGATGTGGCACGAGATTGTGAATGACACCGTCGGGGGTCTACCTCTTGCAGTGACGTATTGTCCGCTGTGCAACTCTGCCATCACGTTCGAGCGTACGGTGCGTGGCGTTGAAACCACCTTCGGAACGTCCGGCAGCCTCTATTTTGCGAATCTGGTCATGTACGACCGAGCGACTGAGTCCTTATGGAACCAGCTTGATGGCCGAGCAGTTGTCGGGCTTCTCACCGGCGAGACCCTTACCCAAGTACCTTCATCGACGGTGTCGTGGGCTGTCTTCAAGGAGTCCCTGTCTGACGCGAAAGTCCTGGATCGCGAGAGAACCGGCGCCCAACGTAACTACGGTACAAATCCCTATACCGGTCTCGATGATCCCAATGGTCAGCCCTTCCTGTTCAATGGTGAGATCGATGTTCGAGCCAAGGCAATGCAACGTATTGTTGCAATTGAGGGCGAGACCGACGCTGCCGCGTGGTCCCTCAATGTTCTGAGCGGGGAGGTTGCTGCGAAAGCGACCGCAGGCGAATTCGAAGGCAAGCCCCTGACGATCTTCTGGCAGGCCGGCGAAGCTTCAGCGCTGGACGCTCGCGACATTGCCGCGGGACGCGATGTCGGTTCGGTCGGCGTGTTTTCGCCGATAGTTGACGGCGAGACGCTCACCTTCCGTGCGGATGGCGACGCGTTTGTCGACGACCAGACATCCTCGACATGGAATGTGCTCGGCGAGGCGGTCAACGGGCCCATGACCGGCACGAAGCTTGAGCCAATCACGTTCGTTCGGACCTTCTGGTTCTCCTGGGCGGCGTTCCGCCCCGATACCGCGCTTGTGGAGGCGTGATGGTTTACTCGCGATGCAATCACGGTTTCGACACAGCGAGTGACAGTGTGCGGGAGGTGCCGAGATGGAATTAGGACCTCTTAGCCTTGCGTTGGCCGCCGGTGGCCTGTCGACCGTCAATCCTTGCGGATTCGCAATGTTGCCGGCATACCTGTCGTTCTATGTCGGCGCTGACGACGGCCAACTACCGACGGCGAGTACTCGCACAGCACAGGGGTTGATCACCGGTCTGTTTGTCACCGCGGGGTTTCTGCTGGTATTCGCGATCGTGGGTCTTCCGATCACCTACGGGGCGACACAGGTCGTGCGGGCGATACCGTGGGCCGGTATTGTTCTCGGCCTCGTACTGCTCGGTGTCGGGGTCGCGACGCTCGCGGGTCGCAAGATTTCAATGACTATTGCGAATCCGATTCGCCCCGAACGGGAACGTCAACCTAAGACTATGTTCGTCTTCGGAGTCGGATACGGGGTAGCCTCGCTCGGATGCACGCTGCCGGTGTTTCTTGCGGTGGTCGGCGCTTCGCTGGCAACCCGGGGTCCAGGTTCGGCGCTGGCTGTTCTCGCCTCATACGGGCTTGGCATGGCGATCATGCTGATGTTGTTCTCAACCGGTGCGGCGCTGGTGCGCGATGGTCTCGTGCGGGCGGTCCGCAGGATGCTGCCGTACATGCACCGGATCACCGGGTCGATGTTGACCCTCGCAGGGTTGTACCTGACCTACTACTGGATGCGCGTGAAATTCGGTTCGGTGGCGACCCTTGGCGACGATCCCATTGTCGGGTTCGTCGGCGACTTCACCTCGGCAATCGAACGTTTCGCCGGTGGTTACGGACGTCCATTCATGTTCTCTGCAGGTGCGGCACTCGCAGCAATTCTGGCCGTCATGGTGTGGAAACGATTCAACGCCCCTGCTGGGGAGTTCCAGCACCCTGGAGCTGAGCAGATTGACAGATAACGAGGAGACCGACGTGGCACGACATCAATCGAAGCAGAAAGGTACGGAGAGCGAGGCCCGGCGCATCGCCGCGCTGAAACGGCGCACCCGCAACCGAATTGTGCTCTGGGTCGGTGTAACGGTGGCGGTGATCGGGCTCGCGACTGTGTTTTTCGCGACCGTTGAACCGCCCGCGCAGGCCGCGGTGGTTGAGGGTCGGGCGTCTCTAGGCGAGCCTGCACCTGTCATTGAGATGGTCGATTTTGACGGTGAAAAGGTAACGCTGGCACAGTTTGTCGGTACGCCCATCGTATTGAACTTCTGGTCATCGTGGTGTCCGTTCTGCATCGCGGAGATGCCGGACTTTGAGCGCGTCAGTCAGGCCGCAGGAGGTCGCGTTGAGTTCATTGGTGTGAACCTTCAGGATGATCAAGGCCTTGCGAATCAACTGCGCAAAGAGACCGGGATCACCTACCGCGTTACCCGCGACCCACGTGGTGTTGTCTACGACGCGTTTGGTGGTATCGGGATGCCGACAACAGTGTTCATTGACGCTGATGGCCGCGTTCGGGAGGTAGTGACCGGGCAAATGTCGGAGGAGCAGTTGCGCGCCAAGATCGCAGAGCACTTCGCCATCGAGGTCTAACCGGACCTGCCGCGAGGGATGTCCCGGGGCGCCGCCACAGGACATTCGCCGAATCTGGCAACGACACGCCCGGGGCTAATCTTCTTCCACAACGAGTCGAGGAAGTCCCGTGGGCGGTTCCAAATATAAGTTTGCGCAGGTGCTTGGTGTGGCGCTCGTCGCCGGCACGATCGCCTATTTCGGAGCAGGACTTGTTGCCGGGCAACCCTCGGGACCCCCTGCCTTAGATCTGGACGAGGATCTTGTCGCACGTGGTGCCGAGATCTATGTGGCGTCGTGTGCGATATGCCACGGTGCGAACTTGCAGGGTGTCCCCAACTGGAAGATTCCGAACGAGGATGGCACCTTTAACCCGCCGCCACAGGACGTTTCCGGCCACACGTGGCACCACGGGGACCCGACGCTGCTGGACATCATCACCAATGGCGGCATCGGAGACAATTCCCTGATGCCTGCGTTCGGTGGCGAGCTGACAGAAGAAGACATGCGGGCGGTTCTCGAGTTCTTCAGGTCGTACTGGGGTCCGACGGAACAGGAGTTCCAGCGCCAGGCAACGATTCGTGAGACCGCAACAGAGTCACCCTGACGGTATTGCCCCATCGACTAGCAGCCGCTGTCTCAACCCGGTCCCACACTGTTCAACCATGGGACCATGCTGGCCGGAGCACCGGATGGCACCGTGAAACATCCCTTGCTTCCGACCCCCGGGCTGGAGGCCTGCGGCAGCGACGCCCACCGTTGCGACAACCAAGCCGACAATCCCCAAAACCTTGCTAACCGTCAATGCCGGCGTCCTCACACGCGCCCTCCTCCAGTAGACCCCACGGCTCTCGACCATAGTTCTATCTCGGCGTTGCATGCAGGTGAGACGAGGTAACGTGATCCGCTATAGATTACGAGGGTGCGATGGCAGCCTCGTGTGGGTGGTGGTTTAGAACTGAGGTGATCCGACGCCGCCGCGGCAGGTTCCACCGGGCTCCGGGGCCGTAAGTCCACGAGTGAATTCGTTCACGAACTGGTTGAGGCGAGGGTCCGAGACGTCATCCAGTTCGAGCTGGGTTGCCCACGCTGTAACGATGATCGGAGCGCTTTGCCCGGGCACTGGAGTGACAAGGACCTTCTCGTTCGGGCTTGCAAATCCCCGGAGCGTTTGAATCTCGTCGCTTGAGAGGTTCGGATCGTAGGAGACCCACACGCTGCCGTGTTCCATGGAGTGGAGGATGTTCTCGGTGCCCACAGGCTGGTCGTAAAACCCGCAGTTCTGCCAGATACCAGCATGTGGTCCACCGGCGGGGACCTCACCTGCGGGAGCTACCGGTCCTTCTACGTGGCGTGGGTCGGCAAGAGCGAGCGTTTGGGTGCCGTCGGGCACACCCTTGAGCTCAGGTGGCGAGAGTAAGACGAGAGCGACGATCCCGCCGACGAGGATGATACCGAGCAGCGGTGCGATGAGTTTCTTCACTCTCGAATCGCTCGATGTAGCTTGCTCGACCGCGACTTTCTTCCCCGGAGATTTTGCCTTTGGTTTGTTGCTCATGGTTACCTTTGATTTGTGGCGGACACTGTAGCGGCTGCGTTTGTGTACAACGACAGTCCGTTGGACTGGTCGTATCCGTCGAGGCGCGCGCGACAGCCTCTTATGAGGTTGCAACAATGCAATGTCGATAACTATTGCACGAATCATCCCCGCTCTCTCGTGTTCTGCGGTTCCGCGACGATCAAGGCGAGGGTGAAGTCTGTTAAACCTAGGGGGCTGTACATACGATCGAGAGGACGCCCGATGGCAAAAGAGTGGAGGGTTCACAATCCGAGCGGGGATCGAAGGGTCATTGTCACCAAAGAGCTCCCCGGAGACCGGTGGCTGAGCATTCTTCAAACTGCCGACTGCCGCGTGGAAGTGTGTCAATCGGCGGACGTGCTCACGGACACCGAGATCGTTGACCAGATCGGCTCGCAGTGTGACGGAGCGATCGGCCAGCTCACCGAGACATGGAGCGCTGAGTTGTTCGCCGCGCTCGCCGCGGCGGGGGGTAGTGCGTACAGCAACTACGCCGTTGGTTACAACAATGTCGATGTCTCAGGAGCCACCGCTGCGGGGATTCCGGTCGGCAATACCCCTGGAGTCTTGACCGAGACGACGGCCGAAATGGCGGTCGCACTCACGTTTTCATCCGGTCGCCGAGTTGTTGAAGCGGATCGGTTCATGCGGGCGGGCCGTTATGAGGGGTGGTTGCCCACGATGTACATGGGGCAACGGTTTGTCGGCGCCACGGTCGGTGTCATCGGAGCAGGCCGGATCGGCGCCGCTTATGGGCGGATG
>BDTL01000026.1 GCA_002898115.1 bacterium BMS3Bbin02
GAAGAAGGGTAAGGGCAAGCTCTTCAGCATCATTGGGGTCGTCGTCGCGGTTGGCGGCGGGTACTTCATGTTCGGTTCCGGTGGGGGGTCAGAGGAGGCCGGCGTCACCACAGCGACCGAGGTTGTCGAGGGTGTTGTGATCGAGGGCGACCAAATGACGGTCGTCCTTGCCGACGAGAACACCCGCTACGCTCGGATCACGTTCGGTGTTGTTCTTCCCCTGGCAGGCGACTCGGCCGCGGTTGGCGCCAAGATGCCACTGCTCAAGGATGCTGCACTCTCGATCGTATCGGAAATGACAGCTGCCGACCTTCGTGGAGCTGTAGGCATCGACAGGCTACGAACGGCGCTGACCGCTTCGGCCCTGGAGATCTTCACCGAGGGTGAGGTCATCCGGGTTGTGTTGACTGAGGTTCTGATTCAGTGATCGCGGCCTTAGTTGAATCCGCGATTGTCCTGTTTGAGTGCGGTATCGACCGAGACTGCTGATGCGACAACCATCGTCCGCAGTGGGTCTTCCAACGGTGTATGGATACGAACCACATAACGATCGGCGGTTGTGAAGAGCGTTCTTGCCAGACCCTCCCACGTTTTCGTAATGATCGCGACCTCGTTGTTGTTGTGATCGGTAATCGAGAAGTTCCAGGCCCGCCAATTCTGTGCGTTGAGGTATCCAACGATGGTGCCGTTCGCCTCCATTGAGAATCGGATCTTCCCGATCGCGTTGAGCTGTTTGATCGTGCCGATGTGGCGTCCGTCCGGGCCGGTGATCTCGACCCGCGACCTGAGGATCTTGCGAGGCCTTGTAAGCGTCATTTGCTCGACCCCGTCCGCATCGACGACCTTGAGCACGTGCGTGAAGAACTGGTCCATATCGCCCACGACACGGATGATCTTCTTGAGTGCTGATTGACCAACCTGACGGACCGCTCCGATTTGTACTCCGGCCTGGTCGTAGATCGCGTACTCGTTGTTGACTTCGATAAGCTTCGTCTTCTGGTTCACGACGAGGATCGGTTCCGTGAACAAGGTTCCGCCGCCGGCTTCAGCTCCGCCGCCGGCTTTTGCTACCTGTTTTTCGATGTGGCCGGGCGTTGCGGACGTCGTCGGAACATGGTTCCCCGTGGGCGCAGGCATTGTCCCGGCGGGCGTGTCCGGCCTGGGTTTCTGACGGGTTTGATCACTCCATGCATCACCGGTCCAGTACCGCTCGTCGGAATCTCCAGATGGGTCCGGGTACCACCCCGGTTGTGGTTGTGTCGTCATGGAGGCGATGGTACTCCGATGCGCAATGCTTATGAAAGGGCCAAGTCGGCCGACCAGTCGACGTGAAGGGAATCGCGCAGGTTCCAACCGTACGTTCACGACCGGACTACAGCAGGAGGTGACTCCTCATGAGCGTCGCAAGACAACAAAGCGCACTGGATGACGAAACGCAGAGGCTTCGGCAGTTCGATTTCCGCAATCCGTCAAAAATGGCTCGGGAACACGTTCGACGACTCGAGTTAACCCACGAAACGTTCGTTCGCTCAATGGGCAACGAACTCTCCAACCTGCTTCGCACAATGGTTCGCTTGGAACTGATGTCGATCGACCAGATCACCTACGACGAGTACATTCGTTCCACGCCGAATCCATCGGTGATCACACAGATCTCGCTCGCTCCTCTACCAGGTGTTGCGCTCTTCGAAATGGGAACTCAGACGGCTCTAGTGCTCGTCGACCGCCTGCTCGGAGGTATCGGCAAACCATCGGGGGTCCGTCGCCCGACGGAGCTTGAGGGTTCGCTGATCGCCGAGATTCTCGGTTACGCGGTTGGTCCGATCAGGGAAACGTTCGCTCCACTCATCGAGGTAGAGCCCGTTATCGAATCGGTGGAATACAATCCCAACTTCGTGCAGGCGACGAACCCATCCGAAATGGTAATGGTGATGTCGTACTCGCTATCGATTATCGAAGGGCTTCGATCCGAGGGGCTGCTCACGATCTGCTATCCGTTTTCGACACTGCAGCCGGCGACGCAAAATGCTGTCGAAGATGAAGTTCTCGCGCTTGCAGCGTCAACCGTCTCCCACCTCCCACTGCGTGATCTCCTACCCGATGTAGAGATTCCCGTATCGGTCCGGCTAACCGACACCCCTTTTCCGGGCAGCCAACTCCATAACCTCCAGGTTGGCGATGTGCTGGTTCTTGATCACAAAGTAGAGGAAGAAGTTATTGCGGTTGCCGCGAGTGCAGCACTCCTCGGAGGCCGAATCGGACGTAAGGGAAAGAACATGGCATTCGAAGTTGCGAACTGGAGAACACAATGAGTGGACAACTGACCGAATCCACTGCGATCGCTCTTGCGGAGGGTCTCAGCGGAGGCGCTCTGGCGGCACTTACAGAGACCCTTGGTATCACTGCCCAGGTGACGGCTGTCAGCGTCGTGGATGCGATCGACGATCCCGCGCTTGAGAGCGGAACTGCGGCCCGTACTGTCTTCACGGGCGGCCCGGCCCCGGCAAGTATCGTCACAGTTCTGGCCGGCGAAGGGTTTGTGAGTGCTGAGGGTGCGCCGGTAGATTCCTCCGTTGTATGTGACGTGTTCGCGGCTGGTGTTGCTGAACCATTGTCCGTTATGGTCGGTGCCCAACTGAGCGCGGAACCCGCCCAACCGCTCCCGATGAGTCCCGATGTTGCAGGTCTCGGTACGTACATTGTGCGTGCCGACTTCGCCGGTGAGCCGTCAGGCTCACTCACGGCGCACTGGGTTGTCGAGGCCTCGCTCGCGGCCATGTTGGATGACGGAGCACCGGTCGCTCCCGGATCCTCCGATGTTCCGAGCGTGGCCCCGGCCACTCTTCCCAATCTCGACGGTCCTGGTCGCGCTGGTGCGGCAATCGGGCGCGATCTCGAAATCCTCGCAGATGTGCCGATGAATGTCACGGTCGAACTCGGCAGAACCACCATGCAGGTTCGTGACCTATTGGCGCTGCAAGAAGGGTCGATCATTGAACTCGACCGGGTCGCCGACTCCGCCGTTGACGTCCTCGTGAACGGTACGCTCGTGGCTCACGGTGACGTAGTCGTTGTTGACGACGAGCTTGGCATCCGCATCACCGACGTGGTTGCGAGGGGCTAGACACGATGAGTTCATCCGGTATCGATACGTTGACGCGAGTGCTTCCAGCCCTTCTGCTCGTTATCGGCGCGCCCGCAGCGTTGCTGTGGTGGAATCGGTCCGGAAAGAGCAAGCAGACACGCACCCTTCGGATCACCGATCGCGCTGGTTTTGGCAAGAGTGCCTGGGTCGCCATCGTTGAGGTCGACGCTCAGCGGTTCCTTGTCGGAGCCGGCGAGCAGGGTGTAAACCTTATTTCACTGCTCGAGCCGGTTGCCGTGCTTGAGTCAAGAGCGGAATCATCTTCCGTTGAAACAGCACTGGTGCCACGGCCGGCACCGGTAACGAATGAAACGAACGAAGGGCCACGGAACGGCCTGGTTCGTCGACTGCAACTGATGACAGTTCGTACGTCGACACGACCTGGTTGGAGTTCCGTCAGTGGCCAACAAAGGTAGAACTCTTCTCGCCACCTTCATTGTGTCGCTGTTTCTCGTCGGGCTCGCCGGACCGGCGTCGGCCCAGACGATCGCCATTGATCCACCATCCGCACAGGTGCCTACTGTCACGGTCCCGCCGGTTCCGGATGTTCCCGATGTTCCCGATGTGGCGATCAATGTCACCAGTCCCGAGGGCGGCCTGAGCCAGGCAGTCATCATCATTATCATGCTGACAATCGGCGCTGTCGCACCGGCAGTTCTACTGCTGATGACATCGTTCACGCGGTTCGTCATCGTTCTGGGGCTGACGCGGAACGCCATTGGAGTGCAGACAATTCCGCCCAGCCAGGTCTTGGTCGGGCTGGCTCTCTTCCTCACGTTTTTTGTCATGGGCCCGGTACTCAGCGAAGTGAACGCTGCCGCGGTTCAACCCATGCTGGCGGGTGAACTGGAACAGGGTGAGGCG
>BDTL01000027.1 GCA_002898115.1 bacterium BMS3Bbin02
GTCTACATGTAATGTCGAGGATTCACACGTGCGGAGCCGACCGGTCGACTGCGCTGACGGAGTGAGCGACCACCACACAAAGACCCTCACGGAACAATGGTAGGCCACCGATACTGTGACGAGAACACTGTCGCCCGTAGTCGGAACTGCTGCACCGAAGCCCGGCAGCCCTAACACTCCGGCGAGTTCTCAGCAATGCTCAGCAGAAAGCACACGATGCCACACGACAAAGACAACCCGGAAGAAAGCGTCTCAAGCGAAGACCTGATCGCACGTGCGCTCGAGGCCACAACGACGGGCAGTTCCCCCACATCTTCATCTCCTGATTCTGCGCCACCGCCCGATTCGTATCAGGGATCCGGCGCCAACCCGACTCCCCCACCTGGCATCGATTCGGATCCGTCGATTCCCACCAGGCCCGAGGTTTGGCAACCGCCATTCCCGATATCGCCTACCAAGAACGATCCGTACTTGAGTCCACCGCCCCAACCGCTTCCCGTCGAGCCGGCAACCCGACAAGCACCGGGCGAGGCGGCTTCTGCGCCGACTCCCCGCCCCGCAGACCGTATTGGATCACCAGATCCGGACACGTCAAACGCTGTCAGGGCCCGCGGACTGATCATCGGCGCCCTCGCCCTCGTGTTGGTCGTCACGGGCATGGTTTTGGGACTCCTGGCTTCGTCGGAAACCGATGATGATGGCGTCACGACCGCCAGAGCTACAGCGACGACGTTCCTCGCATCCACCGCGAGTTCGGCGCCTACGACAAGCATCGCAGCGGTCGAAGAAGTCGCGGTGGGAGACTGTTTCAACGATCCGGACGTGGAACAAGTCGCGTCGATCGAGACGATCCCGTGCGAAGAGTCCCACGACTACGAAGTGATGCAGATCTTTGGATACCCCCAGGGTGATGATGCCCCGTATCCGGGTGCTGATGACCTGTGGCAAGCGGCAGTCGATGGCTGTATCGAGGACTTCCAGCAGTACACCGGACTCGTCTGGGAGAACGAAACGGAGTTGTTTATCGATGCGTTCTATCCCCTCCCGGACAGTTGGGACGCAGGGGACAGAGAAGCATGGTGCCTCCTCGTTCGGATCGACCCGGATTCGTTCGAAATCTTTCCCCAGACCCGGTCACTGCGCTCAAACTGACTCCCAGCGACTGCAGCCCTCGCTAGAGGTCAGCAACAAAGGTGATAGCCCGTCGTGCGCCAAACCTTGGCGCCGGCCTGCCACCGAGCTTGATCGCGAAAAGCGCTCTGCGCCTCTGACCCTTCCAGGGTTTGAGCAGTTCGAGCATGCGTCTGTCGTCGGCGCGCGCCTCGCCCGCGAGATTCCACGCCACGAGGTTCGGAAGGTGGTAGTCGCCGACCGGCACCGCATCGGGATCTCCGCACACGAGCCCCCGGACCACGGCCGATGTCCAGGGTCCAACGCCCCGCACCGCCTGGAGTCGACGATCGGCGTCGCCGGTGGCCATGTCGACGATTTCGGAAAGTCTGCCGATTCGTCGAGCGCACTCGATCATGATCACGGCACGCGACTGTTCGATGCCGGCGAGATGAAGATCGGCAGGAGTCAACGCTGCGACGGTCGCTGCGCCCGGGAGCAGATGGCGGTCAGGTCCGGGTCCGGGAGCCGGTTCGCCGAATCTTCGCCTGAGTTCGCGTAACGACCGTCTCGTTTGATCCCTGGCAACTCGCTGACCCGCAATTGCCTGGATCAGGGCATCCATCACAAGACCGGTGCGGACGAAGCAGATACCCTTCAACGCGGGTGCAAACCGCCGCATCGGACCCTCACCCGGGCTGAATGCATCCGGGTTGTCGTCTACACCAACGATGTCCGGCAGACGTTGCTCAAACCACGCTCCTCCCGGGCCGTGCCCACGACCGATCACCCGCTCATTCGCGTGCCGGATTGACAGCGCACCGGACCCTTCGGGCGTCACCGCCGCAATCCAGCAAATCGTTGGATCGTTCGCATCTGCAACGGGCGCGAGCTTTCCAAGGGCCAGGGACTTCAAGAGGTCAAGATCCGTGGAAACGTACGTTTCGGTAGCCATGGCGCCACCCTACGCCGCATGTGCTCTGAAATACGAGCGTGCCAGTTGCCGATCTACACTGCTTAACCGAGACACCCCGGGTACCGATACTCACATAACGTCGAAACCATCAACGGAGTTTAGACAATGACAGACCAAGACACCCCGCAGGACGAGCTGCTTTCCAGCGAGGACCTTATTGCCCGTGCCCGCGGTGGTATGAAGTCACCCGCTCCGACCGCACCGCCCACGTCCGATATAACAGACGATGACCCGGAGCCAGACTTTCTGGACACCACAGATCCTGAGACGTATCCGACCGCAGATTCCGCGACTATGCAAACAACCGACACCTGGCAACCGCCCATCGCGACACCGCCATCTCAGGACCCGGCGCCCTCACCCTGGGAGGCACCCACGGGCGATCCTGCTGAGTCCGTCGATTCCCAGTCGCCGATCGGTTATGCCCCTCCTCCGATTACTCGACCGACCGACCGTATCGAAACGGGTACGGTCACGACTCCCACGAAGAGGAACCTGAGGCCGCTCATCATTGCCGGAGCTGTCGTTGCTGCCCTGGGCTGGGGTGCACTGAACGCAGACACCTCGGTCGAAGATGTCGCCGTAGGCGACTGTTTCAACAATCCAGACGCCGAAGAGGTTACGTCAATCAAAACCATCCCGTGCGAGGAGTCGCACGACTACGAAGTGATGCAGATCTTCAGGTACACCCAGGAGGACGACGCCCCGTATCCCGGCGACGAAGACCTGTGGCAAACAGCAGTCGACGGCTGCATCCCGGACTTCCAGCAGTACACCGGACTTGTCTGGGAGAACGAAACGGAATTGTTTATCGATGCGTTCTATCCCCTCCCGGACAGCTGGGACGCAGGGGACAGAGAGGCATGGTGCCTCCTCGTTCGGATCGACCCGGATTCGTTCGACATCGTTCCCCAGAGCGGTTCGCTCCGTTCGAGCTAGACACACTGGCCGGAGATGACGGTGGCGACGCCACGGACATAGTTCGTGCGCGGCTCACAAACAGTGGACTCATCGAGCCAACCCGCCGGGCAAGACCGCTCAGCGCGGGGCGCTGCAGTGGCGCGCCATCGTAATTCGCGGCACAATTGGCGCATGTCGAACCTTGCACTCATCGGCGCCGGACAGATCGGCACGGCAGCTGCCCTTGCTGCTCGCGCCGATGGCATCTGCTCCGCCATTTCAGTTGTCGTAGATCCCGACGCCGCAGCCCGCGCAGAACTCGTGGCAGAGACCGGTGCCTCGGCGCATGCCTCGACGGCCGAGCTCTCGTCGGCAATCGAAGGCGATCGAGCACTCGTTGCGTTTTCGTCGGACGCCAAGAGAGTTGGACGCGAAATCATCCAGCTCGTCTCGCTCGGGTATCACTGTGTGACGACATGTGAGGAGCTCGCGTGGCCGGACCGACACCTCTGGGAAGCGCTCCACACCGCGGCGGCGACCGAGAAGAGGGTGATCATCGTGACCGGTGCGAACCCGGGATTTGCAATGGACCGGTTCCCGCTTCTTGCGGCCGCTTCATCCCGCTCACCCTCCTCAATCACAGTGACTCGCCGAGTCAACACATCACGACGGCGCGAAACGCTCGTCACCAAGTCGGGCCGAGGTCTGACTCCGCAGGAGTTCGACGCGGCCTGGCGTGCAGGTCGAGCGGGGCACAAAGGTCTTGAAGCGTCCGCTCGGTTGCTTGCTCACTCGCTGAAATGGGACCATCATGACCTGCGGGAAACGATCGATCCGATCGTTCGAGATGGCATCGTTTCCGGCTACAACCAACTCGTGCTGGTGCGCACCGCCGACGGGAGGACGATCTCCCTCCATCTCACCCTCGATGCGGACCTGGAGGACGAATACGACGAGGTCATTGTTGCGGGCACGCCCCCGATCACCATGCGCATCGAGGGTGGGTATCACGGAGACGAGGGCGCCACAGCCCAGATTCTGATGGCCTTGCGCCGGTGCAGCGAACTGGAGCCCGGTTTCTACCGACCGACGGACCTCCCGCTTCGCTTCGGTTAGAAGCCGGTACTCTTCCGGTATGAAACGCACCGTTGCCTCCCTTTTTGTGATCGCCTTCCTGGCCGCGCCAGTGGCCGCCCAGGCACAAACCCAGGCGGTGAACTGTGGAACGTACCGCAACGTAACGTGCGCTGGACCGTTCACCGATCAAGCTGGATTCGTTGACAACGATGAGAGGGCCACGATTGCCATCGAGTCGCTCATTGCAGACAGTGGCAATGAGATCGCCGTGGTCATCGTTGACGACGTGTCGCCCGAGTCGACAAAGGAGTTCGCAAACAATCTCGCTGAGACCTGGGGCGTAGGGTCTTCCGACCGGAACGATGGCATCGTGATCGTTGTTGCCATTGCTCAACGTGAGACCTGGGTGACAACCGGTGACGGCGTTTCCATCAATGAAACAGCCGTCTCCGATGCCTCGGTCTCGTTCTTTCGCAATGGTGACTTCGATGGCGGTGTGCTCGCAATGCTTAGCGCGCTTCGCGACGAATTGGGGGTCTCGAGTGCCGGGACCGCTGAACCCCAGTTCGAACCGACACCGGACACCGGACCCGCAGGTCTACCCCGCAGCGTCCTTTGGACAGCTGTGGGTCTGGCGTCTGCGTTGGTTGGCGTCGGGACTGCCAGCGCCATTTCGACGGGCCGAAAGCAGCGTCGCCGTGTACGCAAGAACCAGATCAACACCGACCTGCGCACCCTCGAAGTGACCGGTGCCGAGCTGCCGCAGCTCGCGACCTATCGCATCCCCGCGCCACCGGACGCCCCGACGATCAGCACCGGAACGGCACTCGATACGTTGTATGCCCTCAGCGGCGGGTATGTGGCGTCCGATGAGCGGGTGCTCCACGCGCTGTGGAACACCGACCTGATCGAAGTTGTCGACACCGATCGGCTCCTCATGGACACCGCGATACCGCTTGAGCTAGCCGCGAGCGGTGAACGGGCGATCCTCGAAGATTCTCTCAACACCCAACTCGCCGAGCTCGCCGACGCGTATCAGGACTCGAACGATGCGTGGAACGTCAGACGCGATTCGCTGCTACGCCTGATAGCCAGCCTACGGCCACACCGTGTGGCTGCCGCCCGCAAGCTGTTTGCGGAGAATACGGTCGCATCAACGGTGGAGACACCGGTCGGCCAGGTCCTGCTCGTAAAGGCCGGGAGGCGTTTCCTGGAATCCGGACCCGTCCTCATGACTGACGACGAGCTTACGACATCACTCGACGAAGTGGAGTCCGCATACACGGTCGCGTCGGCCAAGGCCAGGGCCGTTCGAGAGTTGCGTGACACCCTCGACGATTCACCGGCACGGCCCGGAGTCGCCGCTGCGCTCGCGGACATCGGTGCTCCCATCGCACAGGCACAGGAACGCTTTCTCCGAGTGCGCTCCGACCTCGGGAAACGCGGCAAGCGACTGGAGAACGACAACCTGGACCTCGACGCTATTGCAGCATTGCTCATCATGAACAACGACGAACGCTCCATCGACGACTTCACGTCAACCTATGGAACACTGCGCGACTCCGGCCACGACGCCCCGACATCCGTTGAGATGGCCCTCGCCGGGCTCCGCACTCCGAAAGAAGTGGAACGTGTCCGGGCTCAAGCCGCCAAACTGGGTATACCGATATCCATCGCCGCCGCGCTGTTGCGTCGCAAGGAAGAGGGCATCCGGGCCTACAAGGGCATTCTTGATCGGGTGCTCACGACAGACATTCCATCAGAACGAGCAACCACGATTGCCGGCATCCTCGCCATCTCCCTGGAGCCGGCGGTCGCAGTGGACAACTGGCATGCGGCGCGTACCGCCCTTGGCGAACTCGGACTTGCGGGTTCCTACGCCGATGTCGCCGCAGCGTTCGGTGCGAGCGATCCGCGCGGGCCGCGGGCATTTGCACTCGCTTACGTCGCCCAGCGTCGGGCCCTGATCGACGAAGGTGTCGAGGACGCCGACCGGTTCGCCCCGGAACTTGCCCACGCCGGCACCAGCGGGCAGAGAGATTCGTGGACCGGACAGCCAATCCCCCGCTCGCTAGGAAACTTCGACCCATTCACACTCTTCTACTACCACTGGATCGTGACCAAGGGTCGCCGCGGGTCCTACGGCTGGGAACCCATCTACGCCGACACGTCGTGGGCCGACACGCCGTCCGGGGGTTGGACCGGCTGGAGCGGAGGCGGCGGATTCTGGTCGTCCGGTGGTGGCGGGGGCTCCTCCTGGGGTGGCGGAAGTTTTGGTGGTTTCGGTGGCGGCGGCGGGTTCTCCGGCGGCGGCGGAAGCGGCTGGTAGCCAATGACGGTCGATATTTCAGCGGTCACGAATCCGCGCATCAAATCATGGTTTTCGCTGCGCGACCGCAAACAGCGCGACGCCACCGGGCTGTTCCTCGTGGAAGGGTTCCGGGAGATTGAGCGGATGGCACAGCTTGACATTGCCAGTGACACGCTGATCGCATGCCCGGCGATCGTCGATGATCACACGCGGCGCCCGGCGCAGGAGCGAGTAGTGACCGTAAGCCGGGCTGCCTTCGAGAAGCTCTCCTACCGCCAGAACCCCGATGGATGGCTGGCGGTGGTGCGACAACCGCCTCTCGACCTCAGTGATATCACTGTATCGGATCGTCCCTTCGTAGTCGTGGTGGAAGGTCTGGAGAAGCCAGGCAACCTCGGTGCGATCCTCCGAACGGCGGACAGCGCAGGGGCCGATGGAGTCGTACTTTCCGACTGCATCGTCGACGTCTTCAACCCGAATGTCGTCCGAACCGCACAGGGTTCCCTGTTTGCAGTGCCGATCGCGGTGGCATCACACTCCGACACCGCGGCATGGTTGGAGATCAATTCGATCGACCTTCTTATTGCAACACCCGAGGCTGCGCAGACATTGTGGGAGGCTCCGATTGGTGACCGCGTAGCGGTCCTCGTCGGAGCCGAACACAGCGGCGTTTCGACAGTGTTGCGTGAGGGTGCTGGGACCGTCGCGATCCCGATGGCCGGTACCGCCGACAGTCTCAACGCCGCAACCGCGGCGGCGCTCCTGATGTTCGAGGTTGTTCGCCGCAGACAGTGAACGGTCGCCTGCTCGCAGCAGTTCAGTCCGTAGCCGGCGGTTTACTCAACGACCAGAGTCCGTCGTCTGCCAGCATTGTGTCGAACACAACGACCCGGGCAGTTGCATTGCCGTCAAGGACGACAGGCGTCGTGACGATGTGGAGCGGGGCACCTGCTCGGTACAGCGATGGGACCGCAACAACACCGAGGTTGCGGGCCTCCTTCATCGTCTCGTTCAACAGCAGTTCGCCCCGGCGGTCATGGACAACCTGCCGACAGATATCGGGTTCAACACCGGCAGCCTTTGCCGCGATGAGCAGCGTGTCCGGGTCGTCGGCAGGCGCCTTTTCCGAGTGGAGCAACACCATGGCCATGTGCACGAACCGCAGTGCAGCAGACGGGTCGGTGCGGTGCAGCCACTCGTAGAACGACAGGATCGTCCGTGCACTCGCCGTTGTTGTCGGCGACTCTTCGGTGAATCCGGTCCAGTCGAGAACGATCCAGGATCCCTCAGACTCGGCGCCGGCAAACAGTTGGTGGAGACGCCACGAATCTTTCGATTCGAAGTCGAAATAGATACGGGCGGCGAATTCCATCCCGTCATCGTAGTTGGTCGTGGAAAAACTCCGTCACCCTTGTATCGAACGTTTGTTCGCTGTAGCATCAGGCTGCACGAAGACGGAAAACGGGCCGATGCCGCTAGCAGGACAAAGAACGTTCGACGACCTCGGCGCATCGCTGCATGAGGTCCCTTTCTGCGTACTCGACCTGGAAACGACCGGCCTCTCACCTGAGCTTCATGGGATCACCGAGATCGGAGCGGTCCGCTACGTCGGTGGCGAACTCACCGGAACCTTCGACACGTTGGTGAACCCTGATGCCCCGATCCCTCCGACCGTGACGATCCTGACGGGGATCACCCAGTTCATGGTGATCGACGCCCCACGCATCGAGGAGGCGCTCCCATCGCTGCTGGAATTCATCGGTGACGCGGTGATTGTGGGCCACAACATCCGCTTCGACATGTCGTTCCTCAACGCCGCCGCGATCGCGCTCGGGTACGGCAAGCTCGCCAACCGCACCGTCGACACGCTCGGGCTTGCGAAACGACTCGTTCGCAACGACGTCCACAACCTGAGGCTCGACACACTTGCGGCGCACTTCCGGTCCCCCACTGCACCGAACCACCGCGCCCTTGCGGACGCGAAGGCAACCGCCCATGTGTTCTGGGAGCTGCTGGGGCGCGCCGGGGATCTCGGTGTGACCCACCTCGACGATCTGTTGAGACTCCCTACAGCGCGCGGCTCGGCCCATTATCGGAAGATCCAACTCACCGACGGACTCCCCCGCTCTGCGGGTATCTACCGCTTCCATGATCGTGACGGCACAGTGATCTACGTCGGTAAAGCCAAGAACCTCCGGACGCGGGTACGCGGATATTTCTACGGCGATACCCGGCGTTCGATCACCAACATGTTGCGTGAGCTTGACCACATCACCCACGACGTGTGCAGCCACGAGCTGGAGGCGTCCATCACCGAGCTCCGACTCATTCACGCCCATCGGCCGAAGTTCAACCGGCGCTCACGCCCGCCGAAGTCACCGCACTGGATCAAACTCACCGACGAGGAATTCCCGCGGCTTTCGGTGGTGCGCTCCGCAAAGGACTCCGGGCGTCTCCTGCTGGGGCCGTTTCGTTCCCGACGTGCCGCCACACTGGTATTGCACGCCCTGTGGGACGCGGTCCCGATCAGACGTTGCCGCACGGCGCGTGCAAGCCGTAGCGCAGCGTGCGGGTTTGCGGACCTCGGTGTTGCGGTCTGTCCTTGTGATGGGTCGGTGACGCGCACACAATACGGCCCCATCGTCGAACGGCTCATCGAAGGTGTCGAGAACGACCCTGAAACATTGCTCGCTCCGATCGAGAAGAAGATGCTCGATCACGCCCGCAACGCCCGCTTTGAAGACGCGGCAACACTACGCGACCGTCACCACTCGCTCGCCCGCACGCTGGACGACCGGCGCATCTGGCAGACACTGCGCCGAGCGGGAACCATCCGAGCCGTCGACGCCGACGGTTCAGGCTGCCTGATCGAGCACGGCAGGTTCGTGATCGGTTGGTCGGGTAACGAACCGTTCGACCTCCACACTGAGAGAGTGGCCGAGCGATCACCGTTCGAAGAGACACCCCCGACCCCTGCTCTGCACGCCGAAGCTCTCCTCATCTGGAAGTGGCTCACCGCGAACGGCACCCGGCTGCTCAACACCGATGCACCGCTCGCGTACCCGGCCGCACAGGTGCGCCACCTCGCCGCCGGATAACCCTCCACCGCGTCCAGTAGCCTGTTGCGATGCGATTCGTCATCACCAACGGCACCGACCCCGTCGCAACGGCCGACCCGACACTGTTGCGGGCACTGAAACTCCCCGACGGCGGTGTCGTCAAGGTAGGGAACACTCACTGCAAGGTCGTGCCGGGTGATGTGTCCGGGTCGAGCCTGGCGCTCGGCCCGCTCGTGCGCCGTAACGCCGGTCTTGAACTCGGGTCGTCTGTTGATGTCGATCGCGCGGCGGTTAGCGCCGCTCAGCGGGTTGGCGTCACTGGTGGTGAACCACTCGACACACGTCAACTAGCCCGTTCGTTACAGGGGCGAGTTGTCTCGGACGGCGACGCCATCGAAGCGTCGGCGGCCTATGGCGACTCACCGCCGGAGGAAACGCAGGCGATCATCGTCGAGAGTGTGACACCCGACGGGGTCGGTCTGATCACCAGCTCGTCGCTCGTCAACCAGGTCGGCGCCGAATCCGATGGCCTCACCGAGCACCCACCGGGCCGCATCCCGGGTGAGAGCATCACCACCGCACCGGCCGTGCTCACCGGTCTCGACATGGAGCGAG
>BDTL01000028.1 GCA_002898115.1 bacterium BMS3Bbin02
GGGGTGACCGCTTCGATCTCGGCGACCATCGAGCGCTTCAGGTCGAGGTCCTCGAACACCGCTTCGATAACAACATCGACCTTGCCGAACCCCGAGAAGTCGGTGGTACCGGTGATCTTGAACATCGCCCGATCGGCTTCGCCCTTGGTGATCCAGCGTCGTTTCACCTGTTTGTCGAGCACTCGCCGGACATAAGCCAGTCCCTTGGCAACACCCTCGTCCGAGATATCTTTGAGTCGCGTGCGGACACTGGCCTTGACGGTGTTCACCGTTGTGATCCCCGAGCCCATGAGTCCCGCACCAAGGACACCCACGTTCTGAACATCACGTGGTAGAGCGTCCGTGTCGACGCCGGTGTCCTTCTTCAGCTCGGTCGATGCGAAGAACACCGACATGAGCGCCTTCGCCTCCGGGGAGGTGACGAGTTTGGAGAACTCCGCAACCTCGGCCGCGTAACCTGCTTCGGACCCGTCTTCGACCCCGACCCGGATCGCGCGCAGAGCGGCAACCGGTGCGGGGTAGTTGCCCCCAGTTGTCGCGAGTAGTTTCTCTTCGGCCTTGGAGAACAGGAGATTTCTTCCGACCGGTGTTTCCTCAAGTGCAAGTTGCTGGATTGCCTGGGGTGAGAGGAGGCCATTGAGCCGGTCCAGGCCAGAGGGGCCCTTGGCCTTTACGCCGATCGCGGCTCGGGCACGCTTTGCGGCGACTGCCATGAGCACTTCCGATGGGCACACCTCGTCGACGAGTCCGATCTTGCGGGCCTTGTGTGGTCGGATGTTCTTCCCGGTGAGGATGAGGTCGAGCGCCGTGGTGATACCGACGAGTTTGGGGAGCCGCTGGGTTCCTCCGCCCGCGGGGATGACCCCGATCTTCACCTCGGGCTGCCCGAGTACCGTCTTCTTGTTGTCAGTTGCGATGCGAATACCTGAAGCCAAGGCCAGCTCGCAGCCACCTCCGAGACAAGCTCCATCAATCGCTGCCACGACGGGCTTGCCATGCTTGCTGTGTAGGTCTTCGATGCGCTGGAAGAGGCCCTGTCCCGCAGTAATCAGTTCGAGCGCGTCGGAGGAATCTTCAAGAGTGAACAGCCAGGGAATGTCGGCTCCGGCGAGGAAGTTGTTGCGTTTCGCGGAACCGATGACCAGCGCCTTGATCTCGGTATCGGTCTCGACCCGTTCGATGATCTCAGCAAGTTCGGCGCCGAAATCCGGCGAGATGGAGTTTACGGGCGAATCGGCCTTGTCCATGAGCACGGTTGCGAGCCCGTCGTCGATCGTGACTGTGAAGTGCTTGTAGGTTGTCTGGGTCATGGTCGCTCCTATCGCTCAAGCACGAGTGCAGCACCGATACCACCGGCCGCACATTGGGTGATGAGCGCAGTGCCGCTGCCGCGGCGGTCGAGCTCGTTGGCAACTGTCAGAATCTGTCGCGTTCCTGTGGCCCCGAACGGATGACCGAGAGACAGGGACCCGCCGTAGATATTGAATCGGTCCATGTCGATCGCTCCGATCGGTGTGTCTCGATCAAGGTATTTCTTCGCCCAGCTCTTGGATTCGAACGCCTGCACATTGGAAAGGATCTGCGCCGCAAACGCTTCGTGCATGTCGATGATGTCGATGTCTTTCAGTGTCATCCCCGCCCGGTCAAGTGCCCTGGGTGTGGCGAATGATGGACCCATGAGAAGCTGCCACCCCGGGTTAATGGAGGCAAACGACCACGAGCGGATCACCGCCTTCGCCGTGAACCCGAGTCGCTTTGCGCTCTGTTCTTCCATCAGGATCACTGCGGACGCCCCATCGGTGAGCGGGGATGAGTTTCCGGCGGTCACGGTGCCGTAACGACGATCAAACACGGGTCGCAGCGATGCGAGCTTCTCCAACGTCGAATCTGGTCGGGGAATGTTGTCGCGAGTCACGACCGTGCGGTACTCGGGTGGAACGGGGAAGCTCATCACTTCGTCGTCATAGATGCCCTCATCCCAGGCCGCCGCGGCGTACTCGTGGGACCGCAACGCGAATGCGTCCTGGGCCTCCCGCGTGATTCCGTTCTCCCGAGCCATCTTCTCGGCTGATTCGCCCATCGTTTCGCCAGTGGTCCGTTCCGCGATGGCGGGTGGGTTCGGCGCAAGGTCACGCGGTCGGACCTTGGCAAATGCCTTGATCCGGGATTGGAGGTCCTTGGCGGCGTTGGCGCGCATCATCGCGTCGACAAGGTTGTCCTGATAGGTCATCGGTGGCCGCGAGAGTGTGTCTGCGCCACCAGCGATGACGACGTCGGCGTCGCCGGTGAGAATCTGTTGTGCTCCGCTTACGACGGATTGCGTACTTGTCGCACATGCTCGCGAGACCGAGAACGCGTCGACGGAGTAGGGCAGACCAATGGACAGCCCGATCTCGCGGGCGATGTTCGGACCCGAGATTTCGGGTACGACGGCTCCGAAGACGATTGCGTCGAGGTCTTCCTGGTTGAGGTTGGAACGCTGGATGAGTTCGGCAACAACTGTGGCGCCAAGCTCGATCACACCAACGTTAGAAAACTCGGTTCCGGATTTGAGGAACGGCGATCGGAGTCCGTCGACAACTACGACGCGACGGCCGTCGATCTCTCCGTTTGGGTTGATGCTCATTGCGCCTCGCAAACTTTGAGTGATTGTTCCAAATCTAGCGGAGCTTCAGTTGCTACAACACATCGAATAGGATTGCCTCATGGCCGACGAGTTCAGTTTCAAGTTCGATCCGAGGTACCGGGGGTTACTGCTTTCATTGGGGGTTCGGTCGCGGAACAGCAGGGTCGTCGTGAGTGACGAGACGTTTACGGCATCGTTCGGGCGATTTGTGATCACCACGCCCATGTCGAACGTGAAGTGCGCCCACCTCACGCGTGACTACAAGGCATACAAGGCGATCGGGGTCCGCGGGTCGATGGTGGATTCCGGCGTGACCTTCGGGTCAAACACACAAGCGGGTGTGTGCGTATGCTTTCATGAGCGGGTACCGGGTGTGATTCCGCTGCTCAAGCGGGATCACGCTGCGGTTACGGTGACGGTACGAAACCCGGAGATGTTGCTTCATGCCCTCGAAGAGCGCGGCGTCGACATCTCCCCGGAGGAGTGACAGATGAGTTCCTCACGACGACAGTTTCTCGGAGGCATAGTTGGTGGCGTTGTCGCCGGTGTTGCAGGACTCTTCGGTTGGTCG
>BDTL01000029.1 GCA_002898115.1 bacterium BMS3Bbin02
GAGCCTCTCCTCAACCTCGATGTGCACCTCGATACGATCGGGGGTGTTGTAGAAGATTGTCACTCGTAACTGGTCCAGGTCGCTCCGGACGCCGCTACTCACCTCATCGGGTACGGTGCCGTCACCGATCCAGTCAATCGAGGTCGCGGTGGCTTCCAGGTTCGGGCACTCACACCAACCACTGGGATCCCCACCAGAGACGCACGCCGATACCACCAACATGAACACCACGATGATCGATAGGAGCCGGACCCGCCACCGGGCCGAAGAATAACCACCTGTAGTCATGGTGTTGTCTCCCTCCATGTCACGGCGCCACATCCAACACCGTGTCGTTGAACCGCACCGACACACCGGCGCTTGTCGCATTCACCGTAACCCTGATCTTCACGATACCCTCCCCGGACAGCACCCATGGGGGTACGGTTAACACGACTTCGCCGTCACTTGGCAACAACGCAGCACTATCAGCGTCTATGACGCTGCCATCGAGACGCAACACCTCAAGCGTCACGGTAGCGCCGCTGGGACTCATCACCTCAGCCCCGATCGACACTGTGTTGGCGATATTCCAGACGTCGACGAGTTGCTCCAAACCAACAACGCCACCGACACCTGTTGTCGTCACTAACGCCGCGACGTCGCCGGTCCCGGCATCCACGATCACTGGTTCCACGGTCCCGAACTCGCCACCGACAACACTCCACCCCGGCAACGACGCAGTCGAGTCATCGAAATCGCCGTTGATCCACGCCACCGCACCGGGATCGACTAACGCGGCGTCGTCCCACTCGAACCAGACACCGTCTCCGCCACCTCCGCCGCCCCATAACTGGAACCTGATCTCATCCCCGGGGGCGGTGAACGCAACGGTGAGCCTTCTCCATCCGTAGGTGCCGGTGACACCGACGTCTTCGGCAATGAGGGTGCCGTCGGGTTCAAGGATACGTAACACGGCGCCGGAGACGCCCACGGGTCGCATCCACACCGTCGCCAAATAGTCAGTACCGGTGGCGACCGGCACGGTTTGCTCAACACCACCAACGATCCCTGACGAGGCGTCAGTGGTGGCTCCGAACGTCCCAGAGCGGGCACTAGACGAGTTGACGGACGTAGCATTGGGGTCACCGATCGGGGTCCACCCAGTGAAGTCCCCGGTTTCGAAACCGGGATTGATGAGCTCCGCGACCGTTGACGTATACACCGCATCCCACGACACGTCACGGGTCGCATCATCAAGATCGGCGTACACGGCAACCACCGTCACCGTTGTACACGACAAGTCGATGCCGATTTCGGTGGGGGTGTCGGGCACCAGCGTGATGATGTCGCCCGCCCCGTTACACAGCTCGGGACCATCGCCGCCTTCTCGAATACGTAACGCCCGGTACTCCACGTCAGACACCGGATCAGCAGTGATCGTGACCTGCCCGGGTCCAGTCGCCTGGGGCACCGTGTATTCCACGTAATACGCCCCACCGCGACCCAGATCTGCAAACCCACCGGCGTATACCTGACCCGGAGCCAACGACACCGCTGGTGCAACCGCCGGCCGTTGCGCAGTGCCTAGGGTGTCAATCCAGGCGAGTGCGTCGGGGTCGGTGTAGCCGTCGTCGGTGGGTTCGTCCATGAGGTAGTTATCGACCGCGAAACCGGTTAGCACTTTGTTCAACGTCGGGGGATCGCCGTTCCAGTCATCGGCTTGGGTTTCGATGACTTCCTGGATAGCTCGTTGGGCTGCCTTCAGGTTTCCCGCGGCGATTGACTGGTAGGTGCGCAGGATCGCTTCATAACCACTGTCCTCAACACCGTCAAAGGTGAGGTTCTCGTCAAGATACTCCGCGAAGATAAACGCACCGTACGCTCGTTCGTGCGGTTGCGCTAGAATGGTTGGCTCCTCCACCAGCGACTGGCTCGGTGTGGTCAAGAGTCCTGCCAGGTTGTCGTAGTACTCGCCTTCAGATCCGTCGGTGATGGGCTTCGGACCAGCTGTGCCGGCACCTACCATGGTTTGGTGAGCAGCCCACTCGGCGGTGGCTTCGTTCCACCACCTGACACTACCCACATTCTTCAACGCCCCGAGGAAGGTGTTCCCGTTTCCCATCGTCTGGATCTGAGCCACATGGAACTGCTCATGGCGCGGTAACAGCTTCCCCGACACGCCGGTACTGCCCCCGATGTCGTTACGGAACTGCATCAACCACGGCAGAGACATAGCATCAACACTGGAAGGGATCAGTGTGCCAAAGTCGTGAATGAACACGTTGGTATTGTCCTGCTGGATATACCCCATCTCGGCATAGGTTGAAGCCGCGAGGTCAAGCTGCTCACCGATGAGTCGCACATAATCCGGTGGGCCGACACCGTTGGGATCACTGTTCGTCAGGTTCGCAAGCGCCTCCTTGGTCGCCTCGAACGTGAAGATACCGAACGGCCCGAACGGGATGTCAACTGTCTCGTCGTTGACGTTCCAATACACAGTGGAATAGTCAAACTCCCACCTACACTCAAACGCCTTAGGTGTGAGGGACGCCTCGATAAACTGGCCGGTGCCAATCCATGCAACCCAGCCATCAGAATCTGCAAGACAACCATCAGGTAACACATCAGCCGATAGCATCGACACACCGCTACCCGCCGCAGCCGTGCTCGGGGTGAACACCCCGCTGTACGGCCCCTCCACCTCACCCATCGAAGCCAACACATCCTGGGCCTCGGGAGACATCTCAGACAACCCCTCCAACAACCCCATTGCTAACGCGGTGCCATCCAACGCAACACCCGGCTCGCCAGGATCACCAAACAAACCGGCATCCGAGTCGTAACGACCCGCAACACCCAAACCCATCAACACACCGAGACCCGAAAAGACGTACTCATCGGCGGTGATCAACCCGTTAGCGTAATCCTCAATGATGCGATCAAGGCTCCCCGTGGACTCATTCGCCACACTGACATTGATATCGGTCTGGGCAACCCACACGTCCGCAGTGTCATACACCACCACCGACAACACATACGAGCCGTCAACCACAGTCGTGGTATCCCACTCAACCAACGCGCCGCCACCAACAACATCAGCAACACCGACACTGGAGCCATCAACAATGACCTCGACCGTCCCGAACGCACCCGCCGGCTCCACCGACACCGTCACCATCTCAGTCGCAAACACTGTTGAACCCTCCACCGGATACACCAACGCCACACCGGTCGGCGCCTCCGGATCAGACTCACACTGCACCGTGGACTCCGCGCCACACGCATCAATACCCTGATCACCATCAGCGGAATCCACCCCCGAGCCGCCCAACAAGACGTCGTCACCCTTTTTGCCCTCCAAAGAGTCATCACCCGCCCCGCCGTACATCACATCGGGACCTTTGCCCCCAAACAACGCATCGTCCCCCGCCTCGCCATAGATCACGTCAGCGTCCTCGTTGCCACGTAACACGTCGTTACCGTCCCCGCCATACATGACATCGGCGCCGAGTTTGCCGAACATCACATCGTCCCCGTCACCGCCATAGAGGGTGTCGTTGTTCTTGCCGCCACCTATCCAATCGTCCCCCGCCTCACCGTAAACCTCGTCGTCGTCCTCGTTGCCATGCAACTCGTCGTTACCGGCACCGCCGTAGATCACATCCGTGCCCCGTTTGCCGAATATCACATCAGCGCCGTCGCCGCCATAGAGGGTGTCGTTGTTTTTGCCGCCACCGATCCAGTCGTCCCCGGCACCGCCATAAATCTCGTCGTCATCTTCGTTGCCATGCAACTCGTCGTCACCATCGCCACCGAGAATCGTGTCCGCCCCGGTACCGCCATACACGACATCGTCCCCTGCGCCGGCATCGATCATGTCATCGCCACCCAAACCACAAATCACATCCGGACCCGCAGTACCCACCAGGACATCATCACCCTCGGTACCCGTAATCGTGCAATCCGCCACAGCCTGAGACACCGGATCCTCAACCACCGCACCACCCGGTGTCACGACCAGAACCGACGCGACCAACACCACCGAAAAGAAAGAAAACAACCGTCTCACCATTACGACTCCCCACACTCTGAGAAACACCACACCCGCCAGTTCTTACCAGCGCCACTAACACCGTATCACCCCCGACATGACAACGCAACCACTACCCTTCGCGAACTACGATTCGGATCGGGGTCGCCGAGAACAAGATCATGAGGCCTCCACGCAAGAGAGGGCCGACGCTTGGCCGACCCTCTCTCGTTCACGTTGGTAGCTGCTACTTGTACCGTTGGTCGTAGCTACTGGTCCCCACCAACCCCCAACCAAACGAACGTGAATACCTTGCGGCCACCGTCGGAGGACTCGACTACCACATCGAACGGCTCACCGATCGGGACGTCGTTGAAGTACACCTTGGCCGCCCATTCGCCGTTCTCACCAGTCGTCACCTCTTTCGAACCGAAGTCCGATACGATCCAGACTGTTGCACCGGGTGTCGCCGTGCCCCAGAACTTGTCCCAGACCTCGGCATCGTCAGAGACGCCATATTTCTGGTTGGCGGTGAATTCCTTCTCCTGCTCGCGCTCCGTCAGCGTGAAGCCGAAGACGACTCGATCATCTCTGGAACTCTCCACCACAACCCTGAACTCTTCGCCGACGGGGGCGCCTTCGAACCACACCTTCACTTCCCAGCGGCCGTCCTTGTTGATCTCGGTCCGGGCCTCGCCATACTCGGATCCGACCCAGACGGTGGTACCGGGTTCACCCTTGCCGTAGAACACGTCCCACGGTTCGACGTTCATACCCTTCTTCTGATGGGCGACGAACTCGTACTCGTCTCGCTCAGGAACCCACTTGAAGGAGAAGGTCTTCTCGCCGCCGGTGGTCGACGACACGTTGATCTTGATCTTCGTGTTGGGAGGCAGCTCGTTGAGTCGGAGCTTCAGTTCCCACTTGCCGTCATCATTCGCACGAGCGTCCTCGACGCCGTACTCGGACCGAGCAACGATCCCGGACCCCGGGGGAGCGGTGCCCCAGAAAACCTCGTATGGCTTCTCTTCCATCGAGACTTCAAACTTCTGCTTCGCAGTGAAGCGGACATCCTTCTTCTTTTCATACACCACCACGATTGATGCCTCGGAGGTGTTGCCCGCCGCGTCACGTGCGACGACAACGATCTCGTTCCGGCCTTCGCGGAGCTTCACCTCGATGCGCCAGTGGCCTTCTTCGCCGACCTCGACACGTTGGTCGCCGATGGAGACCTTGGCTCCCGGCTCGGTGACGCCCTTGATGAGGATATGGCTGCGATTGGTGACCGCACCCGAATCCGGACTGGTGATCTCAAGTCGCGGTGGTTCCTCGTCACGCACCTCAGTGGTGGTGGTGGTTGTCGTGGTCTCTTTCGGAGCGTGCGTCGTGGTTGTCGTGGTCGACGTCTCCGGTGGAGCCTCCGTGGTCGTGGTCGACGGTGGCTCCGGCTCGTCGAGAATATCGCCCGATGCAACAACGGCCGGAGGTGGGTCTGCCTGGAAGACTCCCACCTGCGCCAGTGCCGCACCACTCGCCAATATCAAAGCGAATGTCGTCCCGAAGACGATGATGGCTTTCCGTTTTAGCATCTGCTGGTCCTCCTGGTTACTACAAATGTCCAAGGGACAGTGATGTGACCTACCTCACACGGGTTACACGTCGGAGCGCGCAGGAAGGTTTACCGCGTTCTGAGATATTTTCTCGCGGCGCAGATGAGTACTGTTGGCACCAACCACGGAGGAGCATGGACAAGGCAACCCTGTACGAGCTCATCGGCTATTTCGCATCGGCGCTTGTCGTTACCGCACTCACGATGACGTCATACCGCAAGCTGCGTATCTTTAGCCTGCTCGGGTCGGTCACATTCGGGATCTACGGACTGTTGATCGGGTCGGTGCCGATCATCCTGACCAACATCGCCATCATGGCGATCAACACGTTCTACCTGTGGAAGGCCGCCACCGACCACTCGTACTACTCGATTCTCGAAGTTGATCCGGACTCGGACTACCTCGCTAGATTTCTCGAATTCCACAAGGAGTCCATCGAGGAGTCCCAACCCGACTTCGACGGCTCGGTCGACGACGCGGACTTTGTGTGTTTCATTCTGCGGGACATGGTGCCGGCCGGGCTGGTGATCGGGAGAGAATGTGAACCCGGGGTACTCACGATCGTCCTTGACTATGCGACCCCCGAGTTTCGGGACAACCGCCTCGGGCGGCACTTCTTCGGGCCGAGCCGCCGGTTACTTGTCGATAGGGGATACCGGACGGTCCGAACCACTGCTCTCACCAAGGCGCACGAGGCGTACGTCAAGAGGATGGGGTTCACTGAGGCGGGCGACATCTACGAGCGCTCGCTTGTTTGACATCGGTCGAGCGGTGCCGGCCGCAGAGCTGTCCGAGGAAGGGGAACGCTGTGGCCGATATTCGAAAACGTCGTTTAGCTGAGCTACCCGACGGGACCGCGGTGTGGCTGAGGCCGTTGCGCCCGGAAGACCGCACGATGATCCAGCAAGCGCATGACGGCGCCGACCCTACCGACCTTGAGAATCGGTTCTTCAATGCAAGTTTTTCGATGACAGAGGAACGACTCGACTACCTCACAGTTTTGGACTTCGTCGAACGTCTTGCCATCGTGTGTGAGACGGCCGATGGGTACCCGATCGGTCTCGCCCGATATGGTCTGCGCGACGACGGGAATGTCGAGATTGCCGTCGTAGTGCAGCCGGAGTGGCGTAGTCGTGGGGTGGCATCGTTGGTGCTCCAGGACGTCGTCGACGCCGCCGTCGACAACGGTCACACGACCGTCGTCGGTGAATGTCTCGCGACCAACCTCGGAGCCTGCGCCCTGATGGCGCGACTCGGTTTCACCCAAACCGCCGCTAGCGACGGTGTCGTTGCCTTCTCCAAGACCTTCGATACGGAGTGCTGACCCGGAGTCCTCGTGGGGACGCCGGTGTGCTGTCTGGTGGGGCCCTAGCCGTCGCCGAGCGGTGCGCTGTCTCAGTTGCAGAGTTGCTCTGCTGTCGCGAGTTGCGTGAGGACGGTGTCGAGGTTGGCCGGGGGCGGACTGTACGTCGGAAGACTCCGGTAGAAATCGCACAGACCGAACCCGTAGAGACTCTCGGGGATCAAGATGTAGCCGATCATGTATTTCCAGGCTTCTGAGTCGGAGGTGCAGGTCGGGTCGTCCAGGAACTGGATGAATATTTCCTCGACCCGATCAGCGCCGCTGGAGCGAAAGTAGCTGATGAGTCCCCTGTCCAGATCGACGCCGTGATTATCGACCCCGACCGGGAAGTTGCCCTCGATCTCGGCGCACGTCACGGTACCGGGTGGCCATTCGAAGGGAACCGTTTCGGGAGGTTGCGAGGTAGTGGTTGAAGTTTCGGTGGTTGTTGTGGTTGGCGCGCCTGTGGTCGACGTTGTCGGGGCGATGGTCGTGGAAATCGCAACCGAACTCGTTGAGATCGTCGGCGACGTCTCGTTGGCGGCTGCGGGCTCTTCGGACGTGCAAGCTGTCAACGCCAGAAAGAACAAGATTGCGACACCGGGCATGAGCCTCATACCTGATAGACGCAGCAACAGGATTCTAAGTTCCCCTGCGAGGATCGCACCTCCTCAGCCCGCGTGGACCTAAGGCCCACCCAACCTAGCGATGGGCGACCTCCATGCTCGATCGAGTTGTCAATCTCGCCTAGTACAGCTTGACAACCGGACCGACTGACGTATGTTGCCTCCATGGGGACTAGTGCAGGCTTGCATGTGAGACGATCGGTCTTGGCGACCGCAACAGCGTTTGTTGTGGTGCTGGCGGCATGTGGCTCTGTCGGAGAGGACACCGGAGGCGCGGTTGCCACGAGTGTTCCGCCCTCCCCCTACTCGACCACCGATGCTACTGCCCCGGTTGAGCGGCGACCCGCCGAAGACACGTTCTCGGATATTGTGTACAGCAGCGAGATGGTCGACGATGATCGCATATTCTATGTTGCCCCCATGGTGGTCGTAGGCACCGTCAAGGAGGTGAAGGGTCCGTATTGGAACTCTGTCGACGGTCAGAAGTGGTCGGACTCTCCGGTGGTGGATGAGCCATTTAGCGTCTCTCCCCGTCTTTATCGCGAGATCGTTGTGGATGTCGAGGTCGCGATCCGTGACGACTACGGGCAGCTGTCTTCGACTGTCAGCGTGTTCACATCGGGTGGAGGCAAGGGTTCTGAGGACGTAGATGCCTTCCGGGGAGGCCGGTTCTCAGAGGGCGAACGCGTAGTTCTCTTCCTATCCACACAGGTGCAGTACTTCCGCGATGACATGTGGGCTGTGATTCGACCGTATTGGGGCAGGCAGAGCATCTTTCATGTGGACGAGAACGGCGACGTCATGCCCGATGGCGCCGCGGAGGCTATCGAAGCGCGACGATCAGTGATCGTGTCTCCTGGCGACCCTGAACCACCACTCGTACAGAGCAGCTTCCTGACCCTTGACGAGTTTGTTGCGAAAGTCCAAGGAGCGCGCATTCCGGTAAATGAAGAGTGGGAGCGCTATAGGTCGGAGCCGAGTGTCGTGGATGCCAAGATCGAATTCCTGCAACAGATCCTGGAAACCGGCGAGATTCCGGAAGCGCCCGGTGTCCCGACGTCGGATGGGAAGGGCGAGTGATTTCGCCGACGGGTAGGGGCTCAATGTGGGAGATTGGAGAGTCCAGGCCGATAAGGCTTCGGGACCTGGTGGTAGCTGTGGCGCTTTAGATCGGCCTCAGTGCGTGTGGACAGTTAAGAAGAACTACTTGACAATTGGGGGGGGTGGTATAGGTTGCCTCCATGGGGACTAGTGCAGGCTTGCATGTGAGACGATCGGTCTTAGCGACCGCAACAGCGTTTGTTGTGGTGCTGGCGGCTTGTGGGGCCGCCGAACAGAACGCAGGCTCTGAAGTTGCTCCAACCGCCCCGCCCACTGCCTCCTCGATCACCGACACTGAGGTTGCCGTCGAGAGGCGACCAGCCGAGGACACCGCCACGGACGTCGCTGCAAGTTACGAATGGCTCGATCAGGACATCATCTTCTATGCCTCGCCCATGGTTGTCGTGGGCACTGTCAGAGAAGTGAACGGACCGTTTTGGAATTCGGCGGATGGTCAGAAGTGGTCCGACTCTCCGGCTGCGGATGACATTCCGGGTCGCGTTGCCCCAGGCCTGTACCGCGAGATTGTCCTGGACATTGAAACCGTTGTGCGCGATGACTACAACCAAGCCGCTGCAACGATCGTCGTTATCGCCCCTGGAGGCGGCGAAAGATCCCAGGATCCGACCGTCGTCGGAGGCGGCCGATTCACGCAGGGAGAACAGGTTGTTCTGTTCCTGTCGACCCAGGTGTTGTACACGCGCGACGACATGTTTGCAGCGACTATGCCGTTCTGGGGCTACCAGAGTGTGTTTCACGTGGGCGCGGATGGTGTCGTAGTGCCAGACGGTGCAGCACAGTCAGTCGAAGCAGAGCAGAATCTCGTCGTGGCGCCTGGAGATCCCACACCGCCTCCAGTGGTGCGCGACTTCATGACGCTCGACGAGTTCGTAGCAATGGTGGAGGGTGCCCGCAGCGTTCGAAACGAGCAGTCGGAGCTCTACCGCAGTGATCCGAGTGTTGTTGATGCGGAGATCGAGTTCATGAGGGAGTACTTCGAGACGGGCATACTTCCGGAGCCACCGGCCTCGGATACCGAGCAATGATAGGCGATGTGACTCAGAAGGAGAGAAGAGCGGCGTCCGGTTGGGCAGTCATTGTCACACTATTTCTGGTTGCCTTTCTTCCACCGTCGGATGCCGTGGCGTTCGATACCGACGGAAACACCATCAATTCGCAGAGTTACGACTTTGGTCCCGGCGTTCCGCAGTCGATGAAAGACAGAATGTCTGATGTGGCAGTCGAGTACACGTCTCGCGCGGAAGGCGGTTTGTTCAAGACCACAGGTTCGAGCAATCTCGTCGGGTTTAGGACCTTTATCAATGCCGCTCAGCCCGGCGAGGGAACCCAAGGTTGCCCCGGTAGCAACTGCGTCCTCAACCTCAATTGGAGATGGCAAGTATGCGACCAATTTTACTTCGGTACTGGTTCCAATCCCGGCACGTCTAGCAGCACCGTACCATGGTGTCTCCCGCGGACCCGTTCGGATGGTTGGGGGGTGATGGTCCATGAGGCTGGGCACTGGCGTGGGTTGAATCACGACCTGTTTGGACAATGTCAGAACGGCGGTCCTCCGTCTTTGTACGCGCCGGAACCGACGAGTGAGATGGCTTCGATGTGTTACTCGCAGTGGGAGCCTGCGATTCAGTGGGGTAGCGGGTGGGCAGGCATTGTCCCTCGGCGCACGATCTCACAGGATGAGATTCAGGGGATCCGTGTGCAGTTTCTCGGCGACTTTGTTGCCAATCACGGTTTCGATCTCTGTTCGGGGTGTTCGTGGGATGACGAGCCGGACTACTGGCAGATCACCAACAACGCCAACAGTTGGTGGGGTGGTGGGTCCAACAAGATCGTCAGTCTCAACAACAATCCGACTGTACCGTATCCGGAGCTGTACCAGCGCGTCCGCGGCGACGATGCCGACGCCGACGACGATGGAAGATTTCAACTCACTGCACGGGTCAAGGCAAGGGATAACCAGGTGAATCCTCGTGCGGTGATCTTCATCCGTCATGTGCACTCAAGCGCGACGGTGCCTTATGCAGCGATCAACCATGAGCTGAAGTGTGATAGCGGGACGTTGCCTCTCAATCAGTGGAAGACTGTGAGCTGTCTCGTCGATCTACCCGGTTGGAACACGGTGCAGGAGTTCGAGTACGGGGTGCGGGTGACCGAGAAGATCGATATCGACTGGGTGACGGTCGCCGACAGGTAGAGATCTGCCGGCGCCGACAGGCTCCGCGATGACGCCCTGGTGGGCAAAGACGTTTAGCATCGGGGGTCATGGATTTAGCGACCTACCTTGTAGCACTCGATGAACGCATTCCTCCTTCGAAAGCGGCATCATGGGACAAGGTCGGTTTGCAGGTCGGAGACCGTGGCACAACCTGTGACAAGGTTGGCGTCTGCCACGAGGTGACCAATGCAGTCGTCGGCGCGGCTGTCGAAGCAGGCGTCGATTTGCTGGTTGCCTATCACCCGTTGTTGTTCGACCCCGTCACCGCCCTTGTCGCGGGGGCATCACCGTCGGGAAGGGCGTATGCGCTTGCCCGGGCCGGGATTGCGCTCCACATCGTCCACACCGCCTGGGATGTCGCGCCCGGTGGCGGCGCCGACTCGCTCGCCGAAGCGCTCGCGCTGGAGAATCTCACATCGTTTGGTCCGGAGTGGGGCTCGGAAACCGTGAAGGTTGTTACGTTCGTCCCCACCGAAAACGTCGATGCTGTGGCCGATGCGCTTGCGGGCGCCGGGGCAGGGTCGGTGGGGCATTACACCGGAGCCCACTTTCGAGTCGAGGGGGAAGGCCGCTTCACGCCGGGTCCGCACGCCGACCCCACGATCGGGGTGCCGGGAGTCCCGGAATCCGTCCCCGAAACCCGTCTTGAAATGATCGCTTCCAAACGAGTGCTGGGTGCCGTTGTCACCGCTCTGGTGGAGGCGCATCCGTATGAAGAACCGGCGTACGACATCGTTGCGGTGTCGGCGAATGCGGGTTTCATCGGGCGTCGGGGGAGTCGCACTGCTCCACAGCCGCTCGACGAGTTCGTCGCTCTCGTCGACGAGACGCTGGGTACTCGCTCGCGTGTCGCCGGTGTCGGGACGAAGGAAATCAGCTCGGTCGCGGTCGTCCCCGGCTCCGGAGGGTCGTTTGCGGCGGCAGTTGCCGGGTCGGTCGACGTGCTTGTCACCGGCGACATCAATCATCACACGGCCCAGGCAGCGCTGAGCCGGGGGACCGCAATCGTGGACACCGGGCACGCCCCTTCGGAACGCCCTGGGATGAAATCCCTGTTGCGGGCAGTGGGAGAGCTGGGCTGCGACACTATCGACCTGACAACTATCAACACGAACCCGTGGAGGGAATAGCCACATGGAGATGAAGAGTTATGCGGATCTACTCGACCTGCAAAAGGTTGATTCGCAGATCGACCGACTGCTCCATGATCGGGAGAACCTCCCGGAACTTGCGTCTTACAAAGCGGCTCACGGAAAGGTCGAAGAACTCACCGCCGTCGAGGCGGACGCTACGGAGAAGCTCAAGCAGACAACTCGTAGCCTGGATCGAACGCAGGGCGAGTTAGGGCTTGCGGAAACGAAGCTTGAACGTGAGCAACTGCGCCTGTACAGCGGTGGCATGTCTGCCAGGGACACCGACTATCTGCGGCGCGAGGTCGAGATGTTGCGGACCAACAAGTCGAAGATGGAGGACGAGCTACTTCGTCTTATGGAGTCGTCCGAAGAACAGGAAAAGTCGGTACAGGCGGTGCAGGCCGAACTGGCCGAGGTCACGATCGAAAAAGACCGGCTGGCGTCGTTGATACAGGCAGCGTGGAAGGCGCTCGATGGAGAACTTGCACGACGCGAGGCCCGCAAGGCGGATCTCCTGCCGACCATCGACCCGGACATGGTCACCCTCTACGAGGAGCTGCGAGGACGCAAGAACGGCGTCGGTGTCGCTGCTCTTGAGGACGGCGTGTGTGGGGGTTGTCATCTCTCTTTGACCGCGACCGAGGAACTTGAGGCTAAGCGGTCCGACCCGCCGCGGTGCATTCACTGCCGCCGAATTCTCGTCGTCTGAGGGACGATGCTGTTCTGGCATCTCGGAGCAAGCGTTGCCGTGGCGCGGTACACGTTCCGCGACGAAAAGATGGACCTCCGTTTCCTTGCCTTCGGCGCGCTTCTCCCTGACATTGTCGATACGCCGATCGGCCTGCTGATGTGGGACTCGTTCCAGTCCGTCCGACTGGTGGCACACTCGCTCTTGGCGGCAGTCGCGATCATGGTGCTCGTGCTGATCCGGACACGCCGCGGCCGTCCGCGTCGCCGGTGGATGGCCGTTGCGGTCGGGATGTTGCTGCACCTGTTCCTGGACGCAATGTGGGATTCCCAGCAGACGCTCCTGTGGCCTTTCCTTGGCACGGAGTTCAGCGGGCAAACCTACGATACCGTGGGCGGCTACATCAGTAGTGTGATAGCAAATCCACTCGTCTGGGGGTTGGAGGCACTTGGGTTGATATACCTGGTCGTGTTGGGACGCCGTGGTGGACTCATTGATCGCAGCGCCAGGAAGAACCTCCTCAGCACAGGTGTTATTGAGGTCCCGATTCCGGAGCGGTAGGAGCGGGTCGATCTCTCTTACCCGCTTTGACCCACATCAGGATCGAAAGGGCCGCGAGCACCAGAGCGAAGAGCCTCTCCAGCACGGGGCCTTCGAGCTCTAGAGCGAACGATGCGCCGACGTAGGCGCCGATCGCAGATCCAATCGATACCGGGATTGCGATCGGCCACGACACCCGCCCACCACGATGGTGGACGATGGTCGCAATGAGGGCGGTCGGGGCGATGACCGCCAACGACGTACCCTGGGCGACGTGCTGGGAGAGACCGAGGATCACTACCAATGCGGGCACGAACACGATGCCGCCGCCGACACCGAGAAGAGCGGCAAGCGTCCCTGCGAACAAACCGATTGCGAGAAGTGCGATGGTCACAACAGCCCGATCTTGATCGCAGAAATCATCATGAGCACGGATAGCATCTTCGCCAGCAGACTCTGCGGTACGTTGGTGATAACTCGTCCCCCGGCGATTGCACCGATCGAGGCGCCGGCGAACAACAGGGCGGCGGCCCGCCAGTCAACCGCTCCATCACCCTGGAATCGGGAGACACCGACGGCGGCCGAGACAACGATCGTCGCGATGGAGGTGCCCGACGCCATCGCCGGGCGAATGCGAATAGCGAGGACAAGGCCGGGAACAACGATGATTCCACCGCCGACACCGAAGAGACCACTGACGACTCCTGCCACGAATCCAAGAAGAAGTGCCGGTGCGGTCTTGGAAGCGAGTCTGGACATCCACGCGAGTCTAGCGTCGCGGCGTGGCGTGGCCGCTTGACCTTGTTACCCTCCAGCCCATGAAGCTGCTGAGGGTTCTTGTTGCGACGAGTCTGGTGCTAGCCGCATGCGGTGGATCGGGTGCCACAGACGAGCCCGCGAGCACGTACCCGACCGGGACCGTGCGAGAGTGGCTCGTCGCTGTCAGTACACGAGATGTTGCACGTCTCGTGAACATCGTCGACCAGGACTCTCTCGTCATCGTCATCGCGATCGAGAACCAGATACCCGCTGATGACGTTGAACGGATGCTGGTTCAGGGTCTCGCAGCGGAGACTATTGCCGACTATTGGGTCTCTTTCGCCGGTGCCTACGGGACCTACACAGGGCTGGCGCTCGACAGCGTCACTGTGCGGGGCTTCGAACAGTTTGCGGTCGAGGACATCGTGTTTGCACGTGTCGAAGTTGGTGACGATCAGGACCCTGGCGTCGTGTTTACTCGAAGTTACGATGGTATCTGGAAGGTCGACCTGGTCGCGACGCTCGGCGATGCACTGTTTCCGGTGATTGAGGACTTTGTTCGAGGGATCCCTAACGGTGACGAAACCAGCCAACTCCGAGCTGAACTGCGGGAGGCAATCCTGCCGGCCCTGTTAGCTATTGACTCGCAGAAGCCCGAGTCGGAACGCCGTGCCACCGCGATTGCCCGCCTTGGCGCATTGCTTACCCCTTAGCTTCCCGACGAGAGCCGGCGCCTAGTTGGCGGCGTCACGCAACGCTGGGAGGACATCCGAACCCAGCATTGCAATCAGTGGTTCCTGGTCGATCGACGTGGTCTGGATCGTCACATAATCTGCTCCGATATCCGTGACAAGCGGCAGATACGTCTCAACGTACTCAGCGGCGTCTTTCACGAGGCTGTATCGCTCAAGAATCTCACTCCGGGGCATCTCGTCGGCTCGCTCGCGGAGCGTCTGCGGATCGACAGCCTCCAGTCTTCCTGGTGCTCGAAGACCACGCCAGGAGGTGAGAGCCTGCCACGCCTCGTCCTCGTTCTGCGCGTAGATCGACCACCTCGTCGCAAGAAACCGGGGGGCAGGTTTCCCTGCCTCTCTGGCGGCGGCCCGAGCCGGATCAATAACCTTCTCGAACGTCACTGCCGGGTCCTTGACCGATGTGATGATGCCGTCGGCGAGCTGTGCCGCCAGTGCTGAACTCTTGGGCCCGCCGGCAGCCATCCAGAGTGGGACGCGAGACAGCGGCGGGCTGTACAACTTGGCGCGATCTGTGACGTAGTACTTGCCGTTGAAAGTGAGCTTCTCGCCGTCGAGGAGGCGCCGCATAATCTCCAGAGCCTCGCGCATTCGCGCCGCGCGTTCTGCATACTTTGGGAACTCATAACCGAGCGGGCCCTCGTTGATGTTTTCGCCGGTGCCGACCCCGAGCTGAAATCTGCCATTGGAGATCCGGCTCAAGGTGGCTGCCGCCTGAGCCACGACACCAGGATGAAAGCGGAACAGGGGAGTGGTGACCCCGGTGATGAACTCGATGCTCTCGGTCGCCTGAGCCATTGCGGCGATCGTTGCGTACGCAAACCCGGAAGCCGACGTGTCGTCCACCCATGGGTGGAAGTGCTCCGACACGACAACCGCGTCGAACCCTGCTTTTTCGGCAAGCTGGGCGTGACGCACAAGCTCCTCGGGGTGCCATTGCTCATGGCCACAGAAATATGCGAAACGTGTCACTGGTTCTCCGATCGTGGTTCGCTACCAGCTTATCCGGCCGGATCGATGTCCGTGCCGTGACCTGGCGGGCTAACAACCGGGCCGGCGCAGCCGACAGTGGGTATGGTGAGGCGACGAAAGGCCATATCTATGAGCGATGCCGGTTCCCTGGCCCCATCCCTTCTCATAATCGAAGACAACCCGCTGCATCTGCGTCTTGTGCAAGCAATGCTCGCTGAAGCGTGGCCTGAGGGGCTTCCGACCGTCAACGTGAATCGGCTTCAGGTGGCAATCCGTCACCTGCGATCGTCCGAAGCCGAGGTTGACTGTGTGCTGCTAGATCTGGTGCTTCCAGATTCGGACGGGATTGATTCAGTGCGTCAGATCCTCACAGCGGCGCCGAACGTTCCGATCGTCGTGCTCAGTGCTCACGATGACCAGGATGCCGCGGTTCAAGCGGTGGCCGAGGGCGCCGAGGACTATCTCGTGAAAGGTTCAATCGGACCGGCAACGTTGAGTCGCACTATTCGTTTTGCAGTCGCCCGGCATCGCGGCGTTCGGCCGGCGGAACTGTACGGCTCACGCGACGGCCATTGCGTCGTCGACCGAAACGGCGTCATCGTGTACACCGATCGTGGCCTCGCGGGTCTCTTCGACACCAATGTTGAAGAGATCGTTGGATCATCGTTCGCGGAGTTGGTGGGTCCCCAGAATGCGGCCGCTCTTGCACAGGACACTGCGTTCTCATCAGTTATCGAGGGCGGCCCTGAGGCATTGGCCGGAAAGCATGTCGAAGGGACCCCGGTGGCCGGCGTCGAGGGCGCCGGGTGGGTGTACGTTATCAGTAGCGCGGCCCCGGGAGAGCGCTCCGACTTTTTGGCAGCTCTTTAACTCTCGTCGCGTAACTCATGCGCGACCAGCATCGCCATCTCAAGGGCCTGCTCGTAGTTGAGTCTCGGATCGCATTTCGAGACGTAGGCGCGATGGAGGTCTTGTTCTGAGAGTTGGCGGGCACCGCCGAGGCACTCGGTCACGTTCTCTCCTGTTAGCTCGAAGTGGACGCCTCCGAGAATCGAGTTCTCCTCGGCATGGACTGCGAATGAGTCTTGGATCTCGCTGAGAACGTTCTCGAATCTGCGGGTCTTGATACCGTCCGCGGTCGTCTCGGTGTTGCCGTGCATTGCATCGACTGTCCAGTTGACTAGCTTGCCTGAACGCTTCACCACGTCGATGAGGCGGGGGAGATGCTCGCGCACGTTGTCGGCTCCGAACCGGTGAATCAGCGTTAGGCGCCCGGGTTCGTTGTCTGGATGAAGCACATCAAGAAGCCTCTCAAGTATCTCGTTGGTCATGGTTGGGCCGACCTTGACCCCGATAGGATTGCGGATCCCGCGGAAGTACTCGACGTGGGCGCCGTCGATCTGAGCCGTGCGCATGCCAATCCACGGGAAGTGGGTCGAGAGGTTGTAGTACCCGGACCGACGAGGGACCATCTGAGTCTGAGCCTGCTCGTAGTTGAGAGACAGTCCTTCGTGGCTCGTGAAGAACTCGACGCGGCGCATGGCTTCCGCCGATGCTCCGAGCACGTGTTCCATGAATTCGACCGAGTCCTGGATGTTCGCCACGAGTCGCTTGTATTCGGCCTTCATGGGCGACTCGTCGACAAACGCGAGGTCCCAGTATTCGGGATGGTGGAGGTCCGCAAAACCGCCGTCGATGAGTCCCCGGATGAAGTTGAGAGTGAGAGCGGCCCGTTCGTAGCCGCGCAACAAGAGGCTTGGGTCGGGGGTGCGATCGTCCCGGGTGAATCCGGATCGGTTGAAGAGATCTCCGCGGTATGTCGGGAGGACTTCGTCGCCGCGCTGTTCCTCGTCGGCCGAGCGAGGTTTGGCGTACTGCCCGGCGATGCGCCCGACCCTGACTACTCGTCGGCGGGTGCCATGGGTGAGTACGAGCGACATCTGGAGCATGATCTTGAGCAGCGACGTGATTGGCTGGGGATGACAGGAGTTGAAACTTTCGGCGCAATCGCCGCCCTGTAACAGGAACATGTCGCCCCGCGCGCAGGCTGCGAGGTGGTCCTTGAGTGTCTCCACCTCCCATGACGTTACGAGCGGGGGGAGGTCGGAGAGCTCTTTCAGTACGAGGTCCAATTCGGCCGGGTCCGGGTAGACCGGCTGTTGGCTGACTGTGAATTGCTTCCACGAATCAGGCGTCCAGGTGCTCATCCTCAATCCTTCCTTGTTTCGGCGTCGGAAACGGTATCACGTCTCTCTCCACATCAATTCGTCCGCGCCCATTCGAGTGGAGTAGTGCTGATCCGGAGAAACGATTGTGGGGTTCTCCCTTTCCGAGGAGAACCCCACAATCAACGACTGCAACGCGGGCTATAAGCCGGATTCTGTCGTCGTACAGCCATCTATCTGGGCCCGCCATTGCTGAACGGGCTCATGCGGCCTACCTGGAACGTAACGGACGGGCAGCCCTGTTCCTGCTTGGCCTTGCTCCTGGTGGGGTTTACCGAGCCGATATGGTCTCCCACATCGCTGGTGGTCTCTTACACCACCGTTTCACCCTTGCCTGTGCGCATCGCCTGCAAATCCGCTAACGGACCCGCAGGGTCCGCGCCATCGGCGGTCTGCTCTCTGTTGCACTTTCCGTCGGGTTGCCCCGCCTGGGAGTTACCCAGCACCATTGCCCTGCGGAGTCCGGACTTTCCTCAGCGATTGCTCGCCGCGACTGTCCGCCCGCGTTGCGACAACAAGGTTAGTGCGTCACGTCACGGAGGCGAGCGCCTGTTTGAGTCCCATAATCCAACCGATCGGCAGGTCCCAGTGCTGTGAGCCCGCAAGCATGAACTCAAGGTACTCCGCTGATGGCGCCGTATCCTTCCCGCCTTCGCGACACAGAAAGGTCACGACCTGATGGCGTTGACCCATGCGGTCCATCGTCTCGACCTCGGTCCGAATGCGCTTCTCTTGCGCTTCGATCGCTTCAATCGCGTCGATGTTGCCCTTCGGTACGTCGTAGACGACGCCCCATACGGTGGATGAGGGGTCTGGCACCGCAGTCGGCAAACCGCCCTGCCATCCATCCGCGTTGATGGGGAAGCGCACTCCGTGCTCCGGAATATGGGCGATGAACTTGAACGCTGCTTCTGGTGCAACATCAGCGATCAGCTCGGGAGCGAGACGAGACGTATACGTGAAATACAGCACAGGAACCCCTTTTGAACGGCACGGGCAACGCGGAATTCTAGGTCGTATCGCGGGCGTAGCGAATTCGCCTCCGGGAACTTCTACGCGTCGCAAAACGTCTTTCTATGTGAGCGGGTCGGTGAGGGTCCCTACCCAAGGAGAACAACCCGAATGGCAATGACAATCCATCGAGATACGCTGCGGCCCGTTCCGTTGGTTGAGGAGCGGTCGTGGGTCGCCCTTTCGGCTTGCCGGGACATCGATTCGGATCTCTTCTTTTCAGAGACGCGATCGGCGGCGCGCAACGCAAAACGCGTGTGTGCGGGATGCGCGGTGGTTGATGAGTGTCTGGACTATGCACTCGAAATCAACATCCGATTTGGAGTGTGGGGCGGAATGTCGACCTCCGAACGAGCCGCGATGCTTCGAGACTTCGCGGCGACACGGGACACGGATCTCGCAACCGGGTAGAGTTCCCGGCCATGACAGACTTCTCCTGGTCGGCGGTACTGCGTCCGCTGATGGCCGGCAAAGACATCGATCGGACGACTGCGCGCAATGCCATGGCCGCGATGATGGCCGGCGACGCCTCCGACGCCCAGATAGCCGCGTTCATCGTTGCCATCCGCTCCAAAGGGGAGAGCGTTGACGAAATGACCGGCCTTGTCGAAGGCATGCTCGAAGCTGCGGTGACGTGTGATCTGCAGGTCGATGCAGTCGATCTCGTCGGGACCGGCGGCGACAACGCGGGGACCTTCAACATCTCGACGACTGCGGCGTTCATCGCGGCCGGGGCAGGTGTCAAGATTGCCAAACACGGGAACCGAGCCGCGTCATCAAAGACCGGGTCGGCGGATCTCATCGAGGCGCTCGGGATCGATCTTGAGCTTCCTCCCGAAGCAACGAAACACATGATCGAAGAGATCGGGTGGGGATTCTTCTTTGCTCCCAGATACCATCCATCCATGCGTCACGTCGGGCCGGTACGCAAACAACTTGGTATCCGAACCGTCTTCAACTTTCTTGGGCCCCTTAGCAATCCGGGCCGTGTGAAGCGTGCCGCGATAGGCGTGTCCGATCGAACCATGGCACACAAGATGATTGAAGTTCTCAAGGGTCTTGGCCTCACGCACGCCTTTGTTGTGCATGGGCACGACGGTCTTGACGAAGTGAGCACCGCGGCCAAAACCGACGTGCTGCGTCTTGTCGATGGCGAAATCACCAAGGCCGAGTTCCAGCCGAGCGACTTCGGCGTGCAGCGGGTAACTCTCGGCGAGCTATCCGGCGGCGACGCCGCTGAGAACCTCGCGATCACCCTGGCGATCCTGTCCGGTGAGCAAGGCCCGAGGACGGATGTGGCGCTTGTTAACGCATGTCCGGCGATTGTCGCTTCGGGTCTAGCCAAGGGATTCGACGATGCCATGGCGTTGGCGATAACTGCGGTTCAGTCCGGCTCAGCGATGGGAATCGTTGATTCAGCGGTTTCGTTTAGCCAATCCGCGTAGGGGCCGGCTTTCGGATGGTGTGAACAATCCGTGAAACAGATGTCAGTTGGTGGTCTTAAAGTTTACGGTCCGATAAGGTGCGGTATGAAAAAAATTCTTCTGGCCGGTTTGTTCGTGATCATTGCGGCGTGCGGCGGCGCTAACAACGCAGAGTCAGGGACCGCCGCGAACCCATCCGGTGGCGCGGTCGAGGGCCAGAGAGACTTCACCCTTACGCTCGCCGATGGGACGTCCTACACGCTGAGCGAGGCGGCGAATCCCACGTTCGTGATCTTCTGGGCCGAGTGGTGAGGCGTCTGTCGACGGGAGTTGCCCGTCGTTGACAAGGTAGCTGCGGACTTCCAGGGCCAGGTCGACTTCATCGCGATCGCCGGTTGGGCGGATGTCGCTACGACCGCGGTGGCCGCGGAACAGTTGTTCTCTTCCAACCTTCAGTGGGGCCTGAACGAAGAAATCTGGGGTGATTTCGGAGTCATTGGCCAGCCGACGGTGGTTCTTTTTACTCCCGATAGTGTTGAATGGACCCGCTGGGCAGGCGCTAGAGGTGAGGCCAGTATGCGCGACGCAATAGAGCAATTGCTGGCCGCATCTGGATAGCACCGCCGCAGCAGCCGCCCCAACCACACGGGTGCAGGTACACTGACGGTTCGAAACCGCGGAGTCGCACATGGGGGTGGCGCAGTCGTGAACTTGGGTACGTCAACGAATCGGGAACCGGCGCGTCCAGCCGTGCGTCTTACGTTTGTGGAACGTGTTCGACGGATGTTGGCAGTCGTCGGTGTTGTCATTGTGACAGCACTAGGTTTGCCCGCGGGTTTTGCCCAAACCGGCACGGCAACGCTGGTCCTTGAGGCCGGATACGGTGGATACATCGATCCTCTTGTGGGGTTCGATCTCTATGCCACCGTGTCCAGCACCGAGCTGTTTGATGGCCGACTTGAGGCGAACGTCATCGGTGTTTCTGCGGCAGTAGAGATTCCCGCGGGTGGGACCAAGACAGTGATGTTGCGGATTCCCCCTTTGGGAGAGCAACGCAGGGTTACCGTACGGCTCGTCGATACGTCCGGGGACGCGACAAGTGTCGCGGCTACCGAAACCATGCAAACGCTCACACCTGGTGACGCCATCCTTGTGGCCACGGTCGGTACGGTTGATCTCGGGCAGGCCCGGTCGTTTCCTCTGGAGCGCAACATCTTCACGGTGGGAGAACAGGCCGGTGGATTCGCACGTCTGAACACGGCTGTGTCGTACGTCGTCGCAGCGGATGGGACGCTGGTTGCCACATCCGACGATGACAGGGTCGCATTGCTCAGTTGGATTCGGTCGGGCGGAACACTCATCGCATCGCAGCGTGACGTTGCGTCACTCGGTGAAGAGTTTGCCGGCGGTTTCGTTGACGAAACCACACTCGCCTCCGGTCGCATAGTTATCGGAGACGTCGGGGCACTCGCGTTGAACGGGTGGGACCGGGTATTCATCGACACCCCGTCAATCGGGACGGTGGTCTCATACATAGACCAGAATTTTGGTTCGCTGGACGCAGCCGCGGCGTCGGCGCGCCCGCTCTCGGTACCGGCCCTGCCCTGGTTGGTTTCCGGGATTGCAATGTTCGTCCTGTTGGTGGGACCCGTGAACTTCTTCGTTCTGCGCAGAACGGGCAGACCTGAACTCGCGTGGATCACCATCCCCGCGGCCAGCATCGTGTTCTTCGTAGCGTTCCTTGTGGTCGGTCAGCAATCCGTCGAGTCCGAGGTGTACGCGAGCGCCGTTGCGCTTTACCAGACCGAGGGTGGAGTTGTAGGTGACGGCGCCGTGGTTGTCTCTGCAAAGGCGGGCAGGACTGTGACGCTTGAGAGCTCGAGTCAGTGGGCCGTGGCGCCGTCTGCCGGAGGCTTCATCGCGAACGTGCCGGCGGAACAGCAGGGGAACGACGCGGTTAGCTTTACGTTTACCGAGGCGGGCGTTGGCTCCGCCCAGCTCACTCCTGGAGATCTCCCCGCCGGGGTAGGCCTCCGCGCGGTCGAGGCAGACAGCGTGTTCACGGTCACCAATGACACCGATTCGACACTGTGGGTGTGGGGAGTCGTCGTTGGTGGCAAGTTCGCAGGATCCGGTGAACCGCTCGGCCCGGGTGAAAGTGGGACTATCAACACCCGCCTGACACCCCTTGAGGACTGGTCAATTCTCAATCAGGTCGTCGACCGGAGCGGCGCCGAGATCTGGAACAGACCAAACTCCGAATTCCTGTGGAGGCAGATCGAAACGTTGTCTCCGGCCATGGAATCTCTTGCTCCGTTACGGTCAGCGTCCAAGGCTTTCGTGTTCGGCGTTTCGAACGACTACGACATCGAAATATCAGTAGACGATACGAACCGGGCGATCGAAGGCGTGGCGGTGCTTGTCGCCGAGTTCGACGCCAGCGACCTCAGCAGTGGCAGAGGAGGCGCACTGCCGGAACTCGTCCGGGCGCTTGGGGCCGAGTTCGTCGAGAGGAACCTGTCGACGTATTACATCTACGGCGCGGAGGAGATCGTGGTTCGATTTGCGGTGCCCACCGAGGTGTCGGTCGTGAAGGTCGTCAACCCCGTGGGTAGCCCCGAGATGTACAACTGGTCATCCGACACATGGGACCCGGTAGCGCGCGGGGACGATATCGTAATGGATCAGTACCGCGGCCCGGACGGTTACGTGATGGCGCGCATTGTTGGCCAGCTTGCAGAGGAAACGGGCGGACTGGGGTCCCAGCAGGGCTTCCGGCTCGACTGGGAGGCCGGGTCATGATTGAGTTTGAGTCGGTTGGCAAGAACTACGGGTCGCTCAAAGCTCTCGACGGTGCACATTTGAGAATCCCGGAGGGGTCGGTGTACGGCCTCATCGGCCCGAACGGCGCCGGCAAGACCACGGCCATGTCGATCATGGCGGGATTGCTCAAGCGTGATGCCGGCAAGGTGAGGGTTGCAGGTGAAGATCCTCAAAAGAACTCGAAGTCGGTGCGGGCCGCGGTCGGGTACATGC